>CAMWMS010000026.1 GCA_947175435.1 uncultured Lachnospiraceae bacterium
ATCTGTGCCCTTGGAATTACGAGCGGTCCCGCTGGAATCTCGCCAAGGTAATCCGTCTCGACTACGCTCCCTGCTGGTTTACTGCCGGTCTTCTGTTCGAGCGTCTTCTGATGGAAAACGAAGAACCTGCCGACTGAAATTTCCACAATAAGTCTGCCTATGCTGCCTGTCGTCATAGGCGCTTACGCATCAATGTCATCTATATCCGCTGCATCGATATTGAGCGTATTCAGAGTCCTGCGCCTTCTGCGCGCCTCCTCTGAGGCTTTCAGAATATAATTCTTGATCTCTTTCGCGTGTTTGATGTGGGACAGATATAACTGCGGGTGCGTGTTGTCTCCTGTATAACATGCCACCGTTCCCAGCTTAAAGATGCGCTCTGCCAGACTGACCTGCAGCTCCACGTCCTGTACCTTATATAAATAACAATCGTTTTCTTTTGTGTTGAGAAGTCCGTCGTTGATCGTAATAACCTCGTCAGTCACCGTATACTTCGTAAAAGTAAACGGCAGTCCCAGAAACAGCCAGCGTTTACGCTCCACATATTCCTTCCTGCTCCCCTCATTCTCCGGCTCCTTTGCCTGTTCGTCCGCCTGCGCAGCCCTTTCCTGTTTCTTTTCTTCTTGTATAGTATCTTTCTTCAACTCTTCCATATTTCACCGCTCCTTTATACTAGCCCTGTCATGTGACTGTTCCCGGTTCATTTCACCATAACATTGATATATTAATATCCTTCTAAACCTATCTTTCACTATAACATACCCCCATTCATTCCACAATATAAAAACTGTTGAAACCCCTCTCCCTTTATGGTATGATATACAAAATATAGATATAATGATTATACGGCACACACAATAAGGAGGGTTATTGCATGACTGCAAAGGAATGTATCTTAGGGCGCAGAAGCATTCGCAAATTTAAGGCAGATCCGGTTTCCCATGAACTGCTTGCACAGATCGTCGAGACGGCTTCCTATGCTCCCAGCTGGAAACATACACAGATTACCCGCTACATTGCAATTGAAGGAGAACTGAAAGAAAAAATTGCAACAGAGGGTACCTCACTTTATCCGCCAAACGGCACGATCATTTCCAACGCACCCGTGCTGATTGCTGTAACTGTTATTAAGAACCGCAGCGGATTCGAGCGTGACGGTTCCTACAGCACACCCCGCGGTGACGGCTGGCAGATGTATGATGCCGGTATTGCTTCCCAAACTTTCTGTCTGGCTGCTTACGAGCAGGGTCTTGGCTCCGTTATTCTCGGACTGTTTGATCAGGATGCCGTTGCATCTATGCTGCAGCTTCCCGAAGACCGGGAGTTAGTTGCATTGATCCCTGTCGGTTATCCAGACGAGGCACCCGTTGCTCCCAGAAGAAAACCCGTAGAAGATTTATTATCTTATCTGACATAGTATCATATTAAAATAGAAGAGAACATTTCTCTTCTATTTTTTTGGCAGACACGTCAGAATATATATGGAGGAATACACATGAGACATTTAATGAATCCGCTTGATTTTACTGTGGAAGAACTGGACAGGCTGTTCGATCTGGCCGATGATATCGCTGCCGATCCCGCGAAATACGCACACACCTGTGACGGCAAAAAACTAGCTACATGCTTCTATGAGCCAAGCACCCGGACAAGACTGAGCTTCGAGGCCGCTATGCTGAATCTGGGTGGCCAGGTACTTGGATTCTCCGACGCCGGTTCTTCCTCTGCTTCCAAAGGCGAGAGTGTGTCGGACACGATCCGTATCATCTCCTGCTACGCAGATATCTGCGCTATGCGCCATCCCAAGGAGGGCGCTCCCATGGTAGCTGCCGGCCGGTCCGGCATTCCTGTCATCAACGCCGGAGACGGCGGACATCAGCACCCGACCCAGACACTCACCGACCTTCTGACCATCCGCGCCCTGAAGGGCCGCCTCGGAAACTTTACCATCGGACTGTGCGGTGATCTGAAATTCGGCAGAACCGTACACTCTCTGATTAACGCACTGATACGCTATCCGGATATACGTTTTCTCTTTATCTCCCCGCCGGAGCTGCGGGTCCCCGACTACATCACGGATATGCTGTCGGAACGCGGAATCGAATACGAGGAAGTGATCCGCTTAGAAGACTGCATGGCCGATCTGGATCTCCTCTATATGACCAGAGTGCAACGTGAGCGCTTCTTCAATGAGGAAGATTATGTTCGTCTGAAAGATTTCTACATCCTGAATAAAGAGAAACTGACACTGGCGAAAGAAGATATGCTGATACTGCATCCGCTTCCCCGCGTCAATGAGATCTCCGTGGAGGTGGACGACGATCCCCGCGCCGTATACTTCAAACAGGCGCAATACGGTGTCTATGTCAGAATGGCACTTATCCTGACATTATTAGAGATTGTGCCTGTATAGGCTTTTCATATACTGGTTTATGTAAGCAATAATATTTTATAAAATTACAGTTGTTATATTATAAGGAGTATAATCATGTTAAACGTAGGAAAAATCGAAGAGGGCTTCGTGCTCGACCATATAGAGGCAGGTAAAAGCCTCTCCATCTATCATCATCTGCAGTTAGATAAGCTGGATTGCACCGTGGCGATCATTAAGAACGCCCGCAGCAATAAGATGGGTAAAAAGGACATCTTGAAAGTAGAATGTGACATCGACACTTTAGATTTAGACGTGCTTGCCTTTATCGACCATAACATCACAGTCAACGTAATTAAGGATGGTGAAATTGTCGATAAGAAGGATCTGGTACTGCCCAAGGAGATCAAAAACATCATCAAATGCAAAAATCCCCGTTGTATCACTTCCATAGAACAAGAACTTCCTCACATCTTCATCCTTGCGGACGAAGAGAAGGAAGTCTATCGTTGCAAATATTGTGAGGAGAAAGCAAGCGACTCAGCCACCCTGTGGTAACTTATATGCCTGTGCTTTCTCGCTGTAAGTGCCGTTTACTACATCTTCAAACTCCTGTCTTGCCAAAGACAGGCAGTGCATAAGCTTCGGCGAGAAAGTTCCGCACTCACCATTGGTGATCATACGATATGCCTCCTCTGTAGTGAAAGCGGCTTTATAACATCTCTCATTAACCAGTGCATCGTATACATCGGCTACAGACACAATCTGGGCGGAGATTGGAATCTCTTCCTCTTTCAATCCGTCCGGATAGCCTCTGCCGTCATATCTCTCATGATGATGTCTGCATATCTCATAGCTGACTTTACCGTACTCACCCTGCTGGATATCCGCCAGCATATCAATGACCTCACATCCCCTTGTCGTGTGGGACTTCATGACCTCAAATTCCTCCGGCGTCAGTCTGCCCGGTTTAAGAAGAATCGCATCGGGTATCACAATTTTTCCTACATCATGCAGTGCCGCTGCAGATGTAATCATATTGATGGCGTAGCTGTCCAGATGGTACTCCGGGTACTCCTGCGCAACATACTTCGCCAATATATTGGTAAATGTCTTCACGCGCTTTACATGATCGCCGGACTCCAGATTACGGAACTCTACTACGTTACTCATGACATCTATGATACGATCATTGATGCTCTGCAGCTCTTCCGCCTGCTTACGCAGAACTTTAGTCTGCAATTCTACCATTTCTTCCAGATGCCGCTTATTATAATACAGCTCAATCACATTCTTCGTACGCTGTTTAACGATAAAGGCATCGAAAGGCTTCTTGATAATATCAGTAGCACCCAGACGATATGCCTTGCGCTCGATCTTCGTGGTCGCCTCACCGGTAATCAGAAGAACCGGTATGCTATCGATCCACTTATTCTTCTTCATCTCCTCCAGCACCGCCACGCCGTCCATAACCGGCATAACGATATCCAGAAGCACAACGGATATTGTCTCCGGATGCTCGGCGATGATCTCCACCGCTTCTTTTCCGTTGGCTGCCTGAATCGTGTTGTACTCATGAAACATCTCGCACAAAATTTCTCTGTTGATATCTACGTCATCGACAATCAAAAGTGTTGGTTTTTTCATTTTCCCTCTTATCCCGTTATTACTTTCTGTTCAGTAAAATCAGTTGCTTACGGCAGTTCATAATATTAACAATATTATATTCTACTATTTGATCTTCTGTCAAGGAATGTATAGGTTACACAACTGCCAAATAGTAGTTATTTTACTATTCACAGGCTATCTAAACCGTCCGCGCAGATAGAAGTTAATATCTACGGAGCCGCGCTTCCGCTCCGTAAAAAGCGTAGCGGAGCACTAAGTTCGTGAAATACCTCACTAAGTGCCGACGCTTTTTAAGGGGCTCCTTAAGAAATTAACTTCCATCTACGCTAGGTATTGGTTATATCTACCAGCTATTGAGCATATCGACCAAGTATTGGTTTTGTCTATAACAAATCTCCTCGAGTTAAGGTCATATCCAATGCACAGCGTTGGATAGTATGTAGTTGTCATAAGGACCATTTGGATATGTTTAAATCCTTCGGATTTAAACTGCCGGCACTTAGCGAGGTTTAAAGTTGCAAAGCAACTTTCGAGCTTAGTACCGCTGCGTTTGGAACCGAGCGAAAGCGCGTCCTTAGGACTACTACATACTGTCCGACGCGTCCGGCTTATCTAAATCACTTTAACTTCGAACAGTACCCTAAATCCTTTTTTATACCTGCGCTACATCCTTCATCGAGAAGCTGATCCTGCCCATCTTATCCTTACCGAGGCATACGACCGTAACCTTATCTCCTAATGTCAGCACATCTTCCACATGGTTGATTCTCTCCTTCGCGATCTTGGAGATGTGAACCATGCCTTCTTTACCCGGAGCAAACTCAATGAATGCACCGAATTCCTTAATGCTTACTACGGTTCCCTTGAAGATCTGTCCTTCCTCAAAGTCCATAATGATGGTCTTGATCATATCCACCGCTTTATCCATCATCTCTTTGTCCGTACCGCATACGGAAACCTGACCTTCATCCGTAATATCGATCTTCACGCCCGTACGTGCAATAATCTCATTGATTGTCTTACCACGCTGACCTACTACATCGCCGATCTTCTCAGGGTCGATCTGAATGGAAATGATCTTCGGTGCGTAAGGTCCCACTTCTTTACGAGGCGCTGCGATTGCCGGAACCATGCAGTTTGCCATGATAAACTCTCTCGCTTCACGGCATCTTGCAATGGCACCTTCCACGATCGGTCTTGTCAGACCATGAATCTTAATATCCATCTGGATCGCCGTGATACCATCATGGGTTCCCGTTACCTTAAAGTCCATATCGCCGAAGAAATCTTCCAGTCCCTGAATATCTGTCAGCAGCACGAAATCATCATCCGTATCACCGGTCACAAGACCACAGGAAATACCTGCCACCATTTTCTTGATCGGCACGCCCGCTGCCATCAGTGACATACAGGAGGCACATGTGGATGCCATGGATGTTGAACCGTTAGACTCAAAGGTCTCGGATACGGTACGGATCGCATAAGGGAACTCTTCCTCAGAAGGAAGTACCGGAAGCAATGCTCTCTCAGCCAGTGCTCCGTGTCCGATCTCTCTACGTCCCGGTCCGCGGCTTACCTTCGTCTCACCTACGGAGTAGGACGGGAAATTATAATGGTGCATATATCTCTTAGATGTAATATTCTCATCCAGACCGTCCACTCTCTGCACTTCGGATAAAGGCGCCAATGTACATACGTTGCAGATCTGTGTCTGTCCGCGAGTAAACATAGCGGAACCGTGTACTCTGGGTATAATATCCACCTCTGCCGCCAGCGGTCTGATCTGGTCAAGCGCACGGCCGTCCGGACGCTTGTGATCTTTTAAGATCATCTTGCGGACTGTCTTCTTCTGGTACTGATATACTGCTTCGCCAAGGACTGCAAGATAATCCTCGTTCTCGGCAAAGGCCTCCTCCAGCTTCGCCGTAATATTTCTGATATTCTCCTCGCGCACCTGTTTCTCATCTGTGAAAACTGCCGTCTCCATCTCCTCAGGTGTCACGATTTTCTTCATATCCTCAAACATCTGCGCGGGAATCGCACAGCTCTCATATGTGTGCTTCGGTTTTCCTACCTCAGCCACGATCTTATTGATGAACTCGATAATCGTCTGATTGATCTCATGAGCCTTATAGATTGCCTCCAGCACCTTATCTTCCGGCACTTCATTGGCACCCGCCTCAATCATAATGACCTTCTGTGCCGTGGATGCAACCGTCATCTTCAGATCACCCTTGTCCCATTTCTCCTGTGACGGATTCACGATCAATTCACCGTCAACCATTCCCATCTGCGTCATGGCACAGGGACCGTCGAAGGGTATATCGGAAATGCAGGTAGCGATTGCTGTACCGATCATTGCCACCAGCTCCGGACGGCATTCGGGATCCACGCTCATAACCATATTGTTAAGTGTCACATCATTACGGTAATCCTTCGGGAACAGAGGTCTCATCGGTCTGTCGATGACACGGCTCGTAAGAACCGCATTCTCGGACGCTTTACCCTCTCTCTTATTAAATCCTCCCGGAATCTTACCTACAGAATACAGCTTCTCCTCATACTCTACGCTGCAGGGAAAGAAATCGATCCCCTCTCTCGGTTTCTCTGATGCCGTAGCGGTAGATAACACCGTAGTTTCTCCGTACTGCATAAATGCGCAGCCGTTCGCCTGTTTGCCGACTCTGCCGATGTCCACGCGAAGGGTACGTCCGGCCAGTTCCATTGTGTAACTCTTGTACATAATCTTCTCTCCTTTTCATTTTGCCTCACGCTTGTCCGCGTAAGGGCACAATCTATATTTTAGGTAGAAGATGCCGAAACTACAAATATCCCCACAAATCATATCGACCGTTATGTTTATATTGATATTTGTGGTCTCGGATGCCTCTTCCACCTAAGTAACCATAAGTAAATTCCTGCGGAATTAACTTTGCGAGATTCGCTTCGCGAACTCGTGCCTGAACGATCATTTCCCTATAAAATAAGAAAAGGACGGATAAAGCTGGACATAATCCAGCCCTGTATCCGTCTATTGTCTCATCTTATTTTCTCAAGCCAAGTCTCTCGATCAATACACGATATCTCTCAATATCCTTATCTTTCAAGTATGCGAGTAATCCGCGTCTCTGACCTACCATTTTCAGAAGTCCTCTTCTGGAATGATGATCCTTCGGATTCTCCTTCAGGTGCTCTGTCAGCTCCTGAATTCTCGCTGTGAGAACCGCTACCTGTACCTCCGGTGAACCTGTGTCGCCGGGTGTTCTGGCATACTCGTTAATAATTGCCGTTTTCTTTTCCTTAGAAATCATAATTTTCTCCTTTCCTGTCAGGGATCATATCTTATGTTGTTGATCCTCTGCAACCGCCGAACACTAAGATTGGGTCGGAGCCTCCCGCCACCGAGTGTCGGCTGAATTCATACTGAGTTATTGTAACATACTATACTGCACATGTAAAGTGTTTTATCAATCGTATAAGATCCTTACCGCCTTAATCGGCGACCTGTAGGATATATTGGATATCTTAATACCCGTCTTCGGACTGCTGGCATGGATGACCTGTCCGTTACCGATGCAGATCGCCACATGGTTGATTGACTTTCCGTTGCCGTAAAAAATCAGATCGCCCGGCTTTGCCTCCGATACCTTAATAGTGGTGCCGCATTTCGCCTGTGCCACAGAAGAGTGCGGCAGACTGACGCCGTATTTCTTAAAGACGCTCAGGACATACCCCGAACAATCTGCACCTTTCGTCAGGCTTGTTCCGCCCCATACATACGGATTACCGAGGAACTCTTTTGCATACTGACATATGTCTACACGGATATCAGATACACCCTGCCCATAGAGTAGCTCCGTCATCGTAATTGCCGTACCCAGTTCAGAGGTGACTTCCACGTAATCTGCCGACACGAACACTTCCTGATCATCCAGATATACCTTGACCCAGTCTCCCTCTACTGCGGCCACTTCCAATTCCTCTCCGCCTGCCACCAGCGTGATCACTTCCGAGTCGGTGTTCGCCTCCGCTCTGACCTTAAGTCCATCCGCGTTGACACGCGCCACGGTCGTCGCCAGTTCCTCCGCCCGCCGCTTCGCCGGAATTCCCGTAAACAGGTATTCGAGGCTGACATAGCCTTCCACCTTGCCCGACTTGATATGTGCCCATGTGCCGTCATCATCCAGCACCTCACACGCCGCATCCTTAGGCAGTTTACCAACCAGCTTACCGTCCTCCGCCGCAACGGCGCGGATATTCAGATTATTGTCCACGTGAGCGATACCCAGATTGGTATAACCCCAGTTTGCATTCTTAGCCTTCTCATATGCCTCGGCATATTCCTTTTCAGTCTTAGTGGCTTCTATGATCGCGCCGGAACCTATGCTTCCTCCGCCGAGGATATCCTGCAGGGAAGTATCATCCGATTTAGACGCAGCGTTCTTATCCTCTTTCTCATCCTTCGAGGCTTCTTCGCTGCCACCATCTTGCGCAGCGTTATTGCTGATGCTGTCATTCTCACCACCATCGGCTTCCCGGCTGCCTGACTTATCACCGTCTTTATCTTCACCGGACTTTTCATCCGCCGGTGTCTCATCTGATATATTGATTGTTCCGATCGCAAGCAGATCAGGTAAAGAGGCCGCTTGTGCCTTAATCGGCGTAAACAGGAGCATACATCCCGTAAGCAGCCACAGAATCTCTCGTCTCTTCATATCTATTCAATCCTCATAATACGGCAACTCATATCACTGCCGTACTTAACATTTCTTTATAATTTGTAACAATTTCGTAATATTTACGAAGCCATTATAGCAGGTGCTCCTGCATCTGTCAAATACCTTTATATATTCCCTTCCCCATAACTGTTGGAAAAAGCAATATTCACGGCATGATCCGCAACTCTCTCAAGTCCCGACACAATATCCGAGAAAAGTGCCCCGGCCTCAGGCGTACACTCATTGTTAGACAACCGCTCGATATGTTTCTGCTGCAGTTCTTTCTCTTTCTCGTCGATGGCCTCCTCCAAATGCAGGATATCCTCCATATGGTCCTCTGTGCTCTTGACGAACATCTCGATAGAGAACCGCAAAATGGTATTGACCATGTTCATCATCTCGCCCAGTTCTCTCTGCGCTTCTTTAGAGAATCCCACACCGGTCTTGATCCTGCGTTCCGCCGCCTCCGCAATATTTTCCGCATGATCACCGATACGTTCTATGTCATTCACCACATGGAAAAGCGCGCCGATACTCTTCAAGTCTTCTATCGGCAGCGTTGTCTGGTTGATCTTAACCAGATAATTGGTTATCGCATGGCTTAAGAAATCTATGTTTTTCTCCACTTCACGTACTTCTTCAATTTCCTCCGGCTCTAACGTCAGCAGGACATTCATGGCACGGTTTAAGTTCTCATCGGCAAGAGAAGCCATACGATCCAGCTCCTTGATTGCCTCCACGACCGCTGTCGCAGGGTTTAACACTACTTTCCCGCCGATAAATTTAAGCTGATAGCTGTCCCGATATCCCACCTTCTTATCATCGCCCGGCACCACCAGATAAGTCAGTTTCACGATGCCCTTGATAAACGGCATCATGATGATAACCTGAAATACTTTAATCAGGATATGTGCGTATGCAACGACACGTCCCAGATTGTTGCCCGCCATGACTGTGAGAACATCCACGATCGGCCCCACACTAAACAGGAAGATAATATATACAATGATCGTACCGATCACGTTAAAGATCAGATGAATAGCCGCCGCTCTCTTCGCATCTTTCTTACCGCTTAAAGATGCGAGCACAGCCGATGTACATGCACCGATATTACAGCCCAGAATCACGAACATGCCGATATCCATGCTCATCATTCCCTGATTGGCAAGCAGCACCATGATACTGACCGTAACCGAAGAACTTTGAATCACCGCTGTGAGCACAGCTCCGAGAATCACCGCAAGAATCGGTGACTGTAAAGATGCAAACATATGTAAGACTGCCGGGGAGTCTTTCATCCCCGCCATCGCTCCGGACATTGAACCGAGTCCCATGAACAGCACGCCGAACCCGATAATAACTTCTCCCCATCGGGAAATCTTCTGTTTCTTACAGAACATGATAATCAGCACACCCGCCAGCAGTATGACCGGTGCCACTTTCTCCAATTTAAAAGACACTAACAGCGCCGTCACCGTCGTACCGATATTGGCACCGAAAATCACGCCTGCCGCCTGCGTCAGCGTCATTAAACCGGAATTAACGAAGCTGACTACCATGACCGTACATGCCGATGAGGACTGGATCACCGCAGTAAAGAAAATACCTACAAGAATACCTGTAAAGCGATTCGTCGTCAACCGCTCTAATATCCCTCTCAATCTCGCGCCCGCAACCTTCTCGATGCTGTCGCTCATAATGCGCATACCATACAGAAACAGTCCAAGACCGCCTGCCATGGATAATATAATAGATATGTCCATCTGATTTCAGATTCCCTTCATATGTACTGATTCCCACATAAACCTACACGATTCTATTCTATCGAAAATAAAGTATGCTGACAAGCCCCCATTACAAATTCTCTTCCTGCCGCAATATCCGTCTCCATCTGTCTGCGCAGCGCATCCGCATCCTCGAACTTTCGCTCCGGTCTTCGGAAAGCAAGCAGCATGACCGTGATATCCTTGCCGTAAAGATCTCCCTCGAAGTCATAGAGATAAGTCTCAATTCCGATCCTGCCTTCGGCGCTCACCGTAGGCTTGCAGCCCACATTGGAAATCCCCCGGTACTCCCTGCCTTCTTCTCCGATTACAACCCTCGAATAATAGACACCATTCGGCGGAAGCAGCTTATCTGCCTCCGGAATCAGATTCGCAGTGGGCATCCCCATGCTTCGTCCGAACTGACTTCCGTGCTCCACGCGTCCGCTCACACTGTAGGCTTTTCCCAGCATACCTCTTACAAGCTCCATGTCTCCTTTGCGTACCGCTTCCCGAATCGCGGTGGAACTGATTTCATCCCCGCTCGCCAGCCTGACCTTGTCGATCAGCTCTGTGCGATAACCGTACTGCGGCGCATACCGCTCCAGCAGGGCGTAATCTCCCGCCCCGTTCTTGCCGAAAGATACGTCCGGTCCGGCACACACATAAGCCGCCCGCATCTGTTCCGCCAGATATCTGCGCACAAACTCCTCCGGCTCAGTAGCGGCAGTCTCCCTGTTTAGCGGGAATTCAATAAGCACGTCGATACCCATCTCTTCAAATACCCGTCTCTTCTCGGCTTTCGTGGTCAATTCCTTCTCCTCGCCATTGAAAAAAGCCGCCGCAGAAGTGTCAAAAGTAAACACCGTGGCAAGCAGCCCCTTCCGCTTCTGCTCCAAAAGCTGAAAAATCAGCTTCTTGTGTCCCAGATGAACACCATCAAACTTGCCAATAGCAACCGCACTCCCAGCCGGCAGTACAAATTCCGTTGTCTGTTCTATAATCTGCATACCTTTATGCACCCGCTTTCCCTTTTTTGTGATATTCTACATAACCAATACCCAGCACAGAGGAAAGTGAATATCTTAAGGAGCCCCTCAAAAAGCGTCAGCGCTTAGCGAGGTAATGAGTTGCAAAGCAACTCACGAGCTTAGCGCCTGCTACGCTTTTTGCGGAGCGGAAGCGCGGCTCCGTAGATATTAACTTTCCTCTGTGCGTCCGTCTTAGATAAATCACAAACACTAACTCACCCCAAAAACATCTTCACCGGCTTCAACACCCCCGCTGCACTCCGGCAGACATATATACCATAGAATTTCCCGTCACCGTCATAGACCCTGACCTGCTCTCCCTCCGCCAGATCCGCAAATACAACAGCTTGTCCCGGTTGTACCGACTGTTTCTGCGGCACACTCCCACGCACTTGTACCGACTGCTCCGGCCGCACAATACGCGCAATCTGCGCCGCCCCCAGCTGATTACCGTTCTGCACCATCCTGCCACCCTGTTCATTCACGATAACAGCCGGATACTCTTCGAAGATTGCGTCCGGCGAAATAATAACGTTAGATATTTTATCTTCATCCCGCAGTTTTTCCAGTTCTGCAAGCGTCAAGGCATCTTCTACTCCGAAAATACCTACCCGACTTCTTATTAGAGACTCCATGACTCCCCCGCAGCCCAAACGTCCGCCGATGTCATGGCACAGTGTTCTAATGTAAGTCCCTTTGGAACAGACAACCCGCATCTTGACGATCGGAAGGTTCATTTCAAGAATCTCAATCTCCCCGATCCGAACCGTTCTGGGGCTGCGCTCCACCTCTTTGCCTGCTCTTGCCAACTCATACAACTTCTTTCCGTTCACCTTAAGGGCGGAATACATGGGCGGAATCTGATCGTAACTGCCCTGAAAGTCTGAAATCGTCTCCCGCACCCGCTCCGGTGTCAATGCCGCTATCTTCTCCGGATCACATTGCGATAACACCTGTCCTGTCATGTCCTGCGTGTCGGTAGTCATACCCAGACGCAGCACCGCAATATACTCCTTGTCCCAATCGGTGAGCAGATCACAGAGCTTGGTGCCTGAACCGAAACATACAGGAAGCACGCCGACCGCCTCCGGATCGAGTGTTCCTGTATGCCCGATTTTCTTCATTTTGCAGATGCCACGGAGTCTGGCCACCACATCATGAGATGTGAAGCCCGCCTCCTTATATACATTTATGATCCCGTTATACATAATTTCCTCTCTGTCGCGATACAGCTCTTCTTCCCATGCCCAGTCATATCTTATGTATTTTTGTCCACGGCTTTAAGCTGCTCCGCAATCTCTACAGAAAGATTATTAATATTATCATGATATGTACCGTTCATCGTACAGCCCGCGGCACGTACATGCCCGCCTCCGCCGAATTTCACCGCTACGGCGGCCACATCCACTCTGCCATTGGACCGCATACTTACTTTATATTCCAGCGTGCCCGTCTCATACATAAAGATAGCACAATCCACACCTTTCACAGATTGCAGATGATTCACAATACCGTCTAAGTCCTTCGGCGTCACTCTGTAGAACTCCATCATACGGCGCGTAACCATGCTTACAATACACCTGTTATTCATAAACCGGACGCTCTCCAATATCGCTCTGCCCATGATCTGGGTTTGAAGATAAGTCCTTTCGTAAAACGTTTCTTCAATGATCTCCGAAAAATCAAATCCAAATTTAACCAATTCCGCCGTGATCTGCAGAGTGCGCGGCGCTGTGTTGGAATACCGCAACACGCCCGTGTCGTGGATAATACCGATATAGAGTGCTTTAGCAATCTGTATATCGACCTTCTCCGGATCCAACAGCTCATAGAGCAGTTCCGCCGTAGAACTCCGTTCCGGCTCCACAATGTTCACATCTCCGCACCCTTTATTGCTGACATGGTGATCCACATTGATCTTCTTATGCGCCCTGCGGTAGATTGCCTCCGCCTCTCCCAAACGATCATCGGTAGTATCCAGCGCCACGAACGCGTCATAGACTTGATCAGTGTTAAATTCAGATTTAATATCTTCAATATGATCGATACAGCCGAATATTTCCGCCGGTTTTTCCAGATATGCATCGATCTGAGCATCTGTCATCTCTTTTTTCAGGTAAAGATATAACCCCATCACAGATCCGATACAGTCCCCGTCCGGTCTTATATGTCCGCTGATCGCTACTGTCTTTGCACCCTTTAATTCATCAATTATCTTCATCATTTTCTACCATCTCGCCTTTTTCTGCAGATTCACTTTTTACCACCACTTCATCTATCAGTTTCGACATATTCACCCCATATGCAATAGACTGATCCATGATAAAATTTATCTGCGGCGTATTGCGCAGATTAATCGTCTTCGCAAGTCGGTTGCGGATATAGCCTTCCGCACTCCTCAGTCCTGCCAGTGTATCTGCCTGCGCCTTTTCATCACCCAGCACGCTGATCCACGCCTTACAGGTCTTTAAATCGGGAGCCACTTCCACTGACACCACCGAGGTCATTGGGGCGATTCTCGGATCCTTGATCTCACCCCGAATGATCTCCGCCAGCACACGCTGTACTTCTCCGTTGATACGGGTATTTTTAACACTGTTCTTACGCATGTTGCATAATCCTCTCGTCGCCGCACAGCCGCTGGCCGTACTGCAACATCCTTTCTACCCGGACGAGACATATCATAACATATGCTATCTGGGTACTTCCACCATGATATACGCTTCCACGATATCAAGCTCCTGCATTTTATCGAAGCCGTCAAACACAAGACCGCACTCGAATCCCGCCTTGACTTCCTTCACATCGTCCTTAAACCGCTTTAAGGATGCCAGTTCACCCTCATAGATCTGTTCACCCTCTCTGGTGATACGGATCTTACAGCCTCTCTGGAACTCACCATCCAGTACATAAGAACCGGCGATGTTACCGATCGCAGATGCTTTGAAGATCTGACGCACTTCCGCATGACCAATCACTTTCTCCTCGAAGATCGGATCTAACATGCCCTTCATCGCCGCCTCGATATCCTCGATCGCCTGATAGATGACCTTGTACAGTCTTACATCCACGCCTTCGCGCTCCGCCACAGCCTTCGCAGTGGCATCCGGTCTTACATTGAAACCGATGATGATCGCGGAGGAAGCGGAAGCCAGCGAAACATCCGACTCATTGATGGCGCCTACACCGCCATGGATGCATTTTACTACGACTTCCTCATTGGTCAGCTTCATCAGACTCTGTTTGACAGCTTCCACACTACCCTGAACGTCCGCCTTAACGATCAGATTCAGCTCTTTCAGATTACCTTCCTGAATCTGGTTAAACAGATCATCCAGTGACATCCTGGTCTTAGTATCTGCAAGCATCTCCTCCTTATGCTGCGCCTTATAGGTTTCTGCATAAGATTTCGCGCTCTTATCATTTTCATGTACGATAAATACTTCTCCCGCGCTGGGAACATCGGACAGACCTAAGATTTCTACCGGCGTAGACGGCGTTGCCTCCTTCACTCTTCTGCCCTTATCGTCAATCATGGCTCTTACTTTGCCGTGGCTTGCCCCCGCGGAAATAAAATCTCCCACATGCAGCGTACCTTTCTGTACCAGCACAGTGGCAACGGGACCACGTCCCTTATCAAGCTCCGCCTCGATCACCAGACCTCTGGCATTTCTGTTCGGGTTTGCCTTTAATTCCAGAATTTCGGCCGTCAAAAGAATCGTCTCCAACAGATTATCGATACCTTCACCCGATTTTGCGGATACCGGAACGAACTCCGTCGATCCGCCCCAGTCTACCGGAATCAGCTCATATTCCGTCATTTCCTGTTTGACACGGTCAATATTCGCACTCGGCTTATCAATCTTGTTTACCGCTACGATAATCTCGATTCCCGCCGCCTTGGCATGGTTGATCGCCTCGATGGTCTGTGGCATAACGCCGTCGTCCGCGGCAACTACCAGTACCGCAATATCCGTCGAATTGGCACCGCGCATACGCATCGCCGTAAACGCCTCATGTCCCGGCGTATCCAAAAATGTAATGCTCTGCCCGTTCGCCTTGACCGTATAAGCACCGATTGCCTGTGTGATACCGCCCGCTTCCTTGTCTGTTACATTGGTCTTACGAATAGCGTCAAGCAGGGATGTCTTACCGTGGTCAACGTGTCCCATAACACAGATAACCGGCGGTCTGCTTACCATGGAAGCCTCGTCTTCTTCATCCTCTTTTAACAGCTCCTCGATTACATCGACCTTCACTTCTTTCTCACAGATGATCTCATACTCGATCGCGATATTCTCCGCATCCTCAAAGCTGATCTCAGAGTTCAAGGTCACGATCTGCCCCTGTAAGAAAAGCTTCTTGATGATCGCAGAGGGCTGTATCTTCATCTTATCTGCCAGTTCCTTGATCGTCAGCGATTCCGGAACTGTAATTACCTTGATCTGCTCTTCCGCAGTCTCTTCCACCTTCTTCTCCGGCTTGATGAACCGGCCGGCTTTATTGCGGTTCTTTACTGCTGCATCGTCCTCTTCATAGATCAGATCTTTCTTCGAGCGTTTATCCCTCTCCTGATTTGCCCTGCGCTTCTCATCATCCCTGTGCTTCTCCACGTCCTTGATAGGTGTCTCGGGCATAAAGTCCTTCTGATTGTTATTCTTCCTAAATCGATTGTCCGACCCGCCGTTTCCTCTCTGAGAGCGGTCAAAATTACCCGGACCGCGGTTAGCGCCCGCACCAGCGCCGTTGCTGCGGCGATCGCCCTGATTGTTGTTATAATTCGGCCTATTCTGTCCTTCAGGTCTGCGATTTTCTCCTGCATTTCCTACACTTCCTGTTCTCTCCTGTCCCTGCTGGGCCTTTGCTGCCTGCGCGTTCGCCAAATTTTCACGTTCCCGCTTCTCCTGCTGGCGCTGCTCCATTCTGCGCTCCTGCTGCTGGCGCTGTCTCACCTCATAGGGCTCAGCAGTCACCGGGATCGGCTTCTGGGTCGGTCTGATGATCTTATGGGGCGCATTCTGCGCCTGTACCGGACGGCCGCCGTTTCCCGACGGTCTTCTGTCATTATTACGATTACCGCCGCCTGCACCATTACCATTACTGCCCGGTGCAGGACGCTGCCCGGGCATCTTGGAATTATGAGGGTTGCTTACGAAGATGATCTTTTTCTTCTTGGGCGGCTCCGTCTTAGCCTTCCCATCCGGCCTTGCCTGCTCCGCTCTTTCTTCCGCTTTCGCAGGTTTGGCAGCTGCCTTGGGATCTTTGGCATTTTCCGTCCCCGAGGCCTTCGGTTTCTCTTTCACTTCCGGCTTTGCCGCCTCAACAGCTTCCGCTTTTGTCTCTGCTTCTGGCGCAGCTTTTGCTTCTGCTTTCTTTCTGTCGTCCTGCGGTTTTGCAGCGCCGCCGAACTGCTTTCTCACCTGTTCGATCGCTTCATCCTCGATGGAACTTTGCGCAACCTTCACTTCATATCCTTTATCCTGCAAAAAAGCAATCAGTTCTTTGCTCTGCCTGCCTAACTCTTTTGCCAGCTCATGTACTTTCATTTTTGCCATGCTCACTACCTCCAACTATCTCGAATCTAATAAATGTTTCTGTATCGAATCTGCAAATCCCTTATCAGTCACAGCAAGACAGGATCGCTCTTCCTTGCCGATGGCGTGCCCGAGTATTTCTTTTACGCTGTAATACTCATAAGGCACTTCATAGAACTCACACATATTACTATATTTTTTTCTGGTGTTATCCGAAGCATCCTCAGCTATGATAACAAGACATGCTTTCCCACTCTTAACTGCTTCCTCTGTCGCAAATCCGCCACTGACAACATTTCTGGAGCGGGTGGCCAAGCCCAGCATAGATAACACCCGATCTTTATTCGGTCTGTTCTGCATGCTCGCCCTCCTCAAACTCCTTTTCCAGATTCTCATATATTTCTTTCGGAATGCTCATCTTAAAAGACCGTTCCAGCCCTTTGTTCTTCCGCGCCCTGATCAGACATTCCCTGTTCATGCACAGATAAGCACCCCTTCCGTTTTTTCTGCCGCTCATATCCAGGACGATCGTTCCCTCTTCGCTGCGCAGGACGCGCATCATCTCTTTTTTACTTTTCATTTCGCCGCAGCCCACACATTGCCGCATGGGAATCTTCTTCGCCATCGCTTCGTCCTCTCTGTCTACGCTTCCGGATCGGCCTGTTCAGGATCTTCCTCGTAGCTTTCCTCATCATATTCCGCTTCTTCGGAATCTACGGAATCATAATCCTCTTCTTCATATTCTTCCTCGTAGCCCTCCTGCGTGTACTCCTCTTCCTCATAACCTTCCTCATCATACTCGTCGTCATCATAGACATAATCCTCATAGCGGAATCCGGGCGCGTCTTTCGCCTGTGTTTCGCTCTTGATGTCGATCTTGTAACCGGTCAGCCTTGCCGCCAGTCTGGCATTCTGTCCCTCTTTACCGATGGCAAGTGACAGTTGATAATCCGGTACTACGACCTTCGCCGTCTTCTCGTCGGGATCGGCAAAAACCGCAACGATCTTAGCCGGAGACAACGCGTTCTGGATCAGATTACCGGGGTTCTCATCCCAGTTGACGATATCGATCTTCTCACCGCATAACTCATCCACGATGGAATTGACCCTGGCGCCGTTAATACCGACACATGCACCCACCGCATCTACATTCGGATTATTGGAGCGTACCGCCAGCTTCGTCCTGCTGCCCGCCTCTCTGGCAATGCTCATGATCTCCACCGTACCGTCCTTTATTTCCGTCACCTCAGATTCGAACAGTCTCTTGACAAGTTCCGGATGGGTACGGCTTACGAGAATCCTCGGTCCTTTAGGTGTATTCTTTACTTCCAGAATATATACCTTAATTCTCTCGGTAGGTCTGAAATTTTCTCCTCTGACCTGCTCGCTCTCATTTAAAACGGCATCCGCTTTACCCAGATTGATGGAAATATTCCTGCCGATGTAGCGTTGCACAATACCTGTCACCACATCCTTTTCCTTCTCGTAATACTGATTGAAAATAACGCTCCGCTCTTCCTCACGGATCTTCTGCAGAATCACATTCTTTGCGTTCTGTGTCGCAATACGGCCAAACTCCTTGGATTTGATCTCCACATGAAGCATATCGCCCAGTTTCGCCTTCTTGGAGATCTCCTGCGCATCTTCCAGAGAAATCTGCAACACATCATCTTCCACCTCTTCCACGACTTCCTTCTCCGCATAGCAGAGGAAATCACAGGTCTCCCTGTCGATCTCCACCTTGACATTGTCCGCCTTGCCGAAGTGGTTCTTGCACGCCGTGATCAGAGAATTCTCGATCGCCTCAAAAAGAGTTTCCTTGCTGATCTCTTTCTCTTTCTCCAGAATGTCCAATGCCTCCATCAATTCCTTATTCATTTTCCGTTATCCTCCTATGTTTATTTCCTGATTCTGTATCATATTATTTTCTATACACTTCCGCTGTCTGTCCGGCGGATTTCCGAAATATTCTGCCTAGAAATCAAGCGCCAGTCTAATCAGCGCAATTTCTTTCCTGTTCAGGATACGCTCTTTACCGGGCTCATCCGCACTGTTCCCGTCTCCGTCGGCTTTCGGCACCTCTATCGTAACCGTCTCCGCGTCATATGCCTTGAGAACGCCCTCAAACTCTTTACGTCCGTCAATGGGCTTATAGGTTTTGATCTCAACCGCCTCACCCAGACTCTTCTCCAGATGTCTGTCCTTCTTGAGAGTTCTGCCGAGTCCCGGACTGCTGACCTACAGAATATATGCATCCGGTATGAAGTACTATGCATCCAGCACATCAGACAGTTCACGGCTGACATTCTCACAGTCCACAATGTTCACGCCCTCCGGTTTGTCGATATAAGCGCGCAGATACCAGTCGCTTCCCTCTTTAACATATTCCACATCGTAGATCTCCACTCCGTGCTTCGATACGATGGGCATAAGCAGCTGCTCTGTCCTGGATTCGTATGTCTCTCTCTTTGACATGTGTGCCTCCACTTCCTTATTCATATAAAAGAGTGGACTCGCAAGTCCACTCTTTATCTTAGCATTTATTCTTAATACATATGGTATTGTAGCACTCTTTCGCGGTATTTGCAAGGGGAATTTAAAACAAGCAGGTAATAAAAAATGCTACAAACCTCACACATTCAAGGTTTCCAGCATTTCATCGGGTTGGGCTGTTATTCACAGTCAACAGCTCGTAGGGGAATCGAACCCCTGTTTCCGCCGTGAGAGGGCGGCGTCTTAACCGCTTGACCAACGAGCCATCTGTTTGACACTTGCTTATTCTATTATATTTCCGAAGAGATTGCAAGTACTTTTTTTATTTTCTTGTGAAATTTTTCTCAGCTTTGGCCAAGCCGATACTTCCAGCCGGATTTTTCTTCCGTACAAATTACAGTACCTTACTCAGGAAATCGATCGTACGCGCCTCTTTCGGATGATTTAACACCTCATCAGGCGTACCTTCTTCCACAATATAACCGCCTTCCATGAAAATGACACGGCTTGCCACCTCGCGGGCGAAACCGATCTCGTGCGTCACGACAACCATGGTCATGCCTTCTCTTGCAAGCTCCTTCATAACTGCCAGCACCTCACCCACCATCTCCGGGTCTAGTGCGCTGGTAGGCTCGTCAAAAAGCATGATATCGGGATTCATCTCAAGCGCTCTCGCGATCGCCACACGCTGTTTCTGTCCGCCGGAGAGCTGGCTTGGATATGCCTCCGCGCGATCCCCTAAACCGACGCGCTCTAAGAGCTGCTGTGCCTTGACTTTCGCTTCTTCCTTAGACAGCGTCTTTAAGTGCACCGGCGCAAGCGTCATGTTCTTCATAACATTGAGATGGTTAAACAGATTAAAATGCTGGAACACCATGCCGATATTCTCGCGCACCTTATTGATATCCGTGTGCTTATCCGTCACATCCTGCCCGTCTATGATAATCTGTCCGGAGGTTACCTTTTCCAACTGGTTCAGACAGCGCAGGAGCGTGGATTTGCCGCTTCCGGAAGGTCCGATCAGCACGACGACCTCTCCCTCTGCCACATCCAGACTGATATCCTTAAGCACTTCCAGCGAACCGAAATTCTTTTTCAGATTTCTGACCTGAATCTTATTCTGTGGGGAGTTATCTCCACCTGAAATTCTGTTATCTGCCACGGTTCACCCTCCTCTCTATCTTCTTGGAAACCTTACTGAGCGTGATGATCACCACCATATACATGATGCCGACAATTGCCCATGTCTCCAGACATTTCATCGTATTACCCATAATCGTCTTACCCACATTGACAAGCTCCGGGAAACCGATAACTGACAGGATCGAGCTGTCCTTGAGTGTAATGATAAACTGATTAATAATAGAAGGGATCATCGTACGGATCGCCTGCGGTACTACGATCAACGCCATACCCGCACTGTAGGACAATCCTAAGCTTCTGCCGGCCTCCATCTGTCCCCTGTCCACGCTCTGGATACCCGCGCGAATGATCTCCGCCATATAGGCGCCGCAGTTCATGGACAGTGCGATCGTACCCGCCTGCAAAGCATTCATTCGAAACCCTGTAATGCCGATACTCTGAATCCCCGCAGGAATACCGAAATAAATAAAATACGCCAATACGATCAGCGGCACACCCCGCACCGCGTCCACATAGATCGTGCCGATCAGGTTGAGAACCCTGTTGTGTCCCACATTCATTAACCCGAAGATCATGCCTATTATCATCGCAAATATTAAAGAAAGCCCGGTCAGCAGAATCGTCTGTCCGAGTGCTCTGATCAGCATGGAACCGTATGTCTGTATTAACGTCATCATAGGGCAGTATCTCCTTCTTCCGTTTGACTTATCATCGATAGACAGCCGGAAAGTGTATGTTCCTGCCGATATATGCTACCGGCAGGAATATATCACATCATCCCGTTACAATTATTCGCCTAAATATTTCTCAAGAATCTCGTCGTACTTACCGTTTGCCTTGATGTTTGCAAGTCCGGCATTGAACATATCAAGCAGCTCCTGATTGTCCGTATTCATGATTGCAAAGCCATAAGGCGCACCGTCGCTTTCCATGCCGTCCGGAATCGTAAGCGCAAGACCGCCAACCTTGATGGAGTCAGCCATGATCGGCGTATCTTCCACACATGCCGCGGAATTGCCTAAGATAACATCCTGATACATGGTCGGTGAATCCTCAAACACGGTTGTGGTAAACCCATACTCGTCCTTCAGGCTATTGGCAAAGTCCATACCCGCCGTACCGTTCTTAACCGCCACATTTTTGCCTGCCAGATCCTCAAATCCTTTGATGTCACTTCCATCCGGAAGAACAAAGGTCTGTGTTGCGTTATAATATCCGTCGGAGAAGATCCAGCCGGAGTCAATACGTTCCTGCTTGATGGTCGCTCCCGCAATGATCGCATCCGCCTGACCGGACTGTACTGCTGCCACTGCCGCATCCCAGCCCAGACTGTTCAGTTCATACTGGAATCCCTGATCTTCCGCTATTGCTGCCAGAATGTCCACATCGATTCCTACAAATTCACCCTGCTCATTGGTGAACTCGAACGGACGGAACACAGTATCCGTGGCAACGATCCACACCTTATCGCTTGTCGAAGCTGCTGCTTCCCCGTCCTGTGCCGTATCTGCTGCACCATTCGTGTCTGCCTGTGCCGATCCGTTATCGGAACCGCATGCTGTCATGCTAAGCGCCATGCAGCCGATCAAAGCCATTGCTAATAATTTTTTCATAATATCCTCCCTTTCTGTGGCATATGCCCATTAACATGAAAAACGGTGTAAGTATGTTTAGTTACACCGTCTTTGATGTCTATTCTTTAGTATATGGATTTTTGATATGCTTGTCAAGCACATTGTATACAACAATACATCAATGCAATCTCCTTTTGGAAATAACATTTATGCTAAATATTCTCTGCTGCCTGCAAGATCAGTTCCACCGCCTTATTAATTCCCAGCTTCTCCGTGTTCAACGTCAGATCGAAATTGCGCGCGTCGCCGTATACACACTTCGTATAATACTCGCAGTACCTCTTCCTCGCCTTATCCACCGCCTTCACATCATTTGCCACCTGATCTGCCGGCACCTGATCCATCATAGTGGTCATACGCCTTACACGCCACTGAAATCCCGCGTGGATAAACACACTTAAGCAATGATCGAACTCCCGCAGAATATAGTCGCCGTTACGCCCTACGATCACACAGCTCTCCTTATTCGCCAGTTCGCGTATGGCGTCTAACTGTGCCTGCCAGAGTTCCTCCTCCAGAGGTTTGTTATAGAAATCAAACAGACTCTGTGCAAAACCGAAATTCTTCGGCACACGTTCGTCCCATTTGCGCACCTGTTCCGGACTTAAGTTCCTGCCGGCAATGGCAGTCTTGAAGATAATATCCTTATCATAATATTCGATCCCCAGCTCTTTAGCCACCCGCTTACCGATCTCACCGCCGCCTGCGCCGAATTCTCTTCCGATTGTAATGATTTTTCTCATACCGTCTCCCTCCTTTATCTATCTTAAACTTGTACATTTCTCTTTACTGCCTGTTTCCTGTCCTCAACTCACAAAATCAAACAAACTGATCTGATTGGACTCCGGCAGCTTTCCGAGAAGCCCCAGATCGCTCATCAGGTCCACAATCGTCTTAGAAGCTTTCGTCCGCTGTCTGAAATCGTCCTTGCTTAAGAAAGGCCCGTCCTTGGCCGCTTCCACGATGGCATCCGCCGCCTTTTCTCCCAGACCGTCTATACTGTTAAGCGATGGCATAAGTTTCCCTTCCACGATCTGAAACAGTCTGGACTGCGCCGTAAAGATATCTATGGGTACAAAATCAAAGCCTCTGGCGTACATCTCCTGCACAATCTTCATATCTTTATAAGTGTCCTGCTCCTTCTTGGAAAGCTCATCGCTCCTGCGCTTATAGTCCGCCATCACATTTTCCAGATGCTGCTGTCCCTGACACATGAGTTCATAGGAAAAAGCCGAGGCACGGATACTGAAATAAGCGGCATAGTAAGCCAGCGGATAGTTGATCTTACAGTAAGCGATGCGCCACGCCATCATAACATATGCCGCCGCATGCGCCTTCGGAAACATGTACTTGATCTTCTTGCAGGAACCGATATACCAGTCCGGAACTCCCTGCGCCGTCATTGCTTCGATCCATTCGTCCTTTAGCCCCTTACCCTTACGCACGCTCTCCATAATGGTAAAAGACAGAGACGGATCCACTCCCTTCTGCATCAGATAGATCATGATATCGTCACGGCAGCAGATCGCCGTGGAAATCGTCGCCTTGCCTTCCTCGATCAGCGTCTGCGCATTGCCTAACCACACGTCCGTGCCGTGGGATAATCCGGATATACGCACCAGATCCGTGAAGCATTTCGGTTTCGCGTCAATTACCATCTGGATAACAAATTCCGTACCGAATTCCGGCACGCCCAGGCAGCCCAGTTTACAGCCTCCGATCTGATCCGGCGTGATTCCCAGCGCCTCCGTAGACTGAAACAGCGACATCACGCCTTTATCGTCTAAGGGAATGGTAACCGGGTCGATCCCCGTCAGATCCTGCAGCATACGGATAATCGTAGGATCATCATGCCCCAGTATATCAAGCTTCAGCAGATTATGGTCGATCGAGTGATAATCAAAATGTGTGGTGATGATATCCGTCGTCATATCATTCGCCGGGTGCTGTACGGGGGTAAAAGAATTGATGTCCTCTCCCATCGGCAACACCACAATTCCGCCCGGGTGCTGCCCAGTGCTCCTGCGAATGCCCGTACAGCCCGTGACGATGCGGTTGATCTCACATACACGCTTATGTCTACCCCGCTCTTCGTAGTAATTCTTCACATATCCGAAGGCCGTCTTGTCCGCCAGCGTACCGATCGTTCCCGCACGGTAGGTCTGTCCGCTGCCGAAGATCACCTCCGTATATTTATGCGCCTTACTCTGATATTCACCCGAAAAATTCAAGTCAATATCAGGTTCCTTATCTCCCTTAAATCCCAAGAATGTCTCAAAAGGAATGTCAAATCCCTCTTTCCGGAGCGGTGGTCCGCATTCCGGACAGTTCTTATCCGGCATATCGCACCCCGCGCCGCCCCCGTATGCCCGCACTTCCTCGGAATCGAAATCATAATAA
>CAMWMS010000027.1 GCA_947175435.1 uncultured Lachnospiraceae bacterium
GTATAAATATTAGTACGTTTATGATGTGTAACATGCATAGGACATGTTTCACGTGAAACATTTGAAAATAAAGACCAATATTTGGATTATGGACACAAGATAATGTTTCACGTGAAACAAATTAACCCAAGATATTGTGAAGCAATTCCGTGAAACATTTTTTTATAACATATTTTGAACGTGAAACATTTAAAATTCATCTTTTTTTAAAACAAATTCTCATTAATGTATTTCAAATCATAAGATTAATGCAGAAAGAATAATTCTATAAACCAGAATTTCATATAAACAATTCAAATTCAATTTCATGGCGCAAAGGTATCGAGTTTTCACCGACCAGAGGAATCTCTGGCTTTAATTTTCTTGAGATATCCATAGCATTACGGTACAAATGTGCCATATCGAATCCCCTCTTTTGATAAAATCTGATTGCATTGATATTATCATTTGTTGTTATAAGAACAATCTTTTGAAGTTTTCTTTTTTCTAGCCTCATGTATCACAGTTTCAATAAGCTTGTTGCCAATACCCTGTTTTTTCCACAGGCTATCAAGAGATGTTATTTCTAATACATTGTCATAAACTATATATGTTATGAGTGCAATAATATCTTCGCCCTCTTTAAAATAAAACCCTTCTGTTTTAGTCATGTCGATTTCTTTGCCACGAATAATCATTGTTGTAGTATACCAATGCTGTTTAATAAACTCATTGATTAAATCTCTATTTAAACTGTTAATTCTTATACATTCCATTATTATTACCCTTTCATTCCAATTTATATATTTATATTAAATCAACTATTTGCTATTTAAAAATATATATTTATAACATACTGTTTGCAATAATATATTCTGAAAAAAATAAAATTTCTATAGAAATACAACCAGCAAAGATATTTATACTGGGAAAGAAACGAATGTAATGCGGATATAGTATCAAATCAGACATATCCAATATCCAGCGGCGGGCAGTATGCAGCTGTCATAAGGACCGTTTGGATATGTTTAAATCCTTCGGATTTAAACTGCCGGCACTTAGCGAGGTTATGAGTTGCTTTGCAACTCACGAGTTTAGTACCATTGCGTTTGGAACCGAGCGAAAGCGCGTCCTTAGGATAACTGCATACTGTCCGCCGCGTCCAAATTAGCCATATACTATCATTTACAAACAGTAATACAATATATTTTATTCTTTTCAAATTTCCACGTGGAACAAATTCCTATAGATTATCCTTTCAATTAGTGATATAATCGTAAGCGGACAGAAAAATAGAAATGATTTCAGAGAGAAACGTTTTGTCGAAATACAAAACGAAAGGTAGAGGAAAAAGAAATATGGGAAGAACGATTGCGATTGCAAATCAAAAAGGAGGAGTCGGGAAAACAACCACTTCTATTAACTTATCTGCATCACTGGCGGAGAAAGGAAAGAAAGTATTAGTGATTGACACAGACCCACAGGGCAATACGACCAGCGGATTTGGTGTTGAGAAGAATGATTTGGAAAATACTATTTATGAACTGATCTTAGGAGAATGTTCCATCAATGAATGTATTTTAAGTGACGTCATTCCGAATGTGTCAGTTATTCCATCTAACGTTAATCTGGCAGCGGCTGAGATTGAGTTGATTGGAGTAGATAAGAAAGAATACATATTAAAGAATGAAGTAGATTGGATTAAGGATAAGTATGATTTTATAATTATAGATTGTCCGCCGTCTTTGAATCTGCTTACAATCAATTCCATGACTACGGCTGATTCAGTGCTTGTTCCAATTCAATGTGAGTATTATGCATTGGAAGGTTTGAGTCAGTTGATCCATACCGTTAATCTGGTGAAAGAAAGATTGAATCCTGATTTGGATATGGAAGGCGTTGTTTTTACTATGTACGATTCCAGAACGAATCTATCGATGCAGGTAGTAGAAAATGTTAAAAACCATTTTAAACAGAATGTATATAATACTGTAATACCCAGGAATATCAGATTAGCGGAAGCACCCAGTTACGGAATGCCGATCAGCATGTATGATCCAAAGTCCGCAGGTGCAGAAGCATACATGTTACTTGCGGATGAAGTGATGAACAGAAAGGGTGTATAAGATATGGCGGCAAAAAGAGGTTTAGGTAAAGGATTGGATGCGATCATTCCTTCAGGTAATGTAAATACAGCTCCATCAAAGACATCTACAGATCAGGTAAACGATAAGGGTCCGGAGACAATTGTTAAAATCACACAGGTTGAACCTAACAGGGAACAGCCCAGAAAAAATTTTGATGAAGATGCATTACAGGAATTAGCGGATTCTATCAAACAGTTCGGACTTTTACAACCTATCCTGGTTCAAGACAGAAAGACTTATTACGAGATTATAGCCGGTGAGCGACGTTGGCGCGCCGCCAAGCTGGCGGGATTAAAAGAAGTTCCGGTTATCATTCGTGACTATACTGAGCAGGAAATCGTGGAGATTTCCCTAATTGAGAATATCCAGAGAGAAGATTTAAATCCTATTGAAGAGGCACAGGCATATAAGAGACTTCTGACAGAATTTAATCTGAAACAGGATGAAGTCGCAGAGAGGGTGTCTAAGAGCAGAACCGCTGTTACGAATTCCATGAGACTTTTGAAATTATGTGATGAAGTGCAGCAGATGATCATAGATGATATGCTTTCTACAGGGCATGCGAGAGCATTGATTACGATTGAAGATCCGGAACAGCAGTACACGATCGCACAAAAGATATTTGATGAGAAGTTGAGTGTGCGTGATGTGGAGAAGCTTGTTAAGAATCTCAATAAGCCGGAAAAACCTAAGAAAGAAACTTCAGAAGATAAAAGTCTGGAAATTATTTATCAGGATTTGGCTGAAAAGTTAAAACAGGCACTTGGAACCAAAGTAGAGATTTCATCTAAAGGAAACGGAACAGGAAAGATAGAGATAGAATTCTATAATCACGATGATCTTGATAGAATTACTGAGTTGCTTTCCAGATAAATTTTGGTAGACCGCGAACGAAGATTTGTCACAAATAGTTAGAAGTTGAGCACAGGCGATAAATATGTATAGAAAGGTACGAAACCGATGAATTATAATTTACTGCAAGAGATGGGCATAGGAAATTTAGATCTGACATATTTGTTTATTGCTGCGTTTGCTTTAATCCTTATATTGTTGATTGTTACGATCGTTCAGACGATCAGGATCAGTAAGCTGTCTAAGAGATATAAGAAGTTTATGTCAGGTAAAACTGCTAAGAGTCTGGAGCAGGATATAGAGGGTATTTTTGAAGATAATAAATTCATTAAAGCAGCGACGGAAAAGAATCGTAAGGATATTCTGGCACTATATCGAAAACTGGAGAGTGCTTTTCAGAAAGTCGGTATTGTCAAATATGATGCCTTCAACCAGATGGGTGGACAGCTCAGTTTTTCACTGGCTTTGTTGGATGAGAATGACAATGGATTTATTATGAATTCTGTGCACAGTGCGGAGGGCTGTTACTCGTACACAAAAGAGATCAAAAACGGTCTGTGTGAGATTTCTTTGGGTGATGAAGAGAAGAAGGCTCTGGATATTGCAATGAATATTGCATTAGAGGATTAGGGGGCAATAGAACAAGAAACCATGAAACGATGTAAGGTTGATGATTTGACGGGAATAGAAATTCTGGCGAAGGATGTTTTCACACCGGAATATCAGGTACTCCTTTCTGTAGGAATGCAGTTAAAGCAGGAGTATATTGAGAAACTTAAGGAACTCGAGATTAAAGAAGTATATATCAGGGAAGAGGAGCAGCCGGATACTAAGATGGTTGTAATCCTTAGAGAAGAAGTCGAAGAGGCCTTTAAATTTAAAGTAAGAGATATTTTGGAAAAACACACCTACCGTCATAATGATAATTTGGAAGAAATATGTCAGATGGCAGATCGCATCATTACAAATATTCTCGAAGAAGATAAGGTCGTGGAACAGATCTATGACTTGAAAGAGAGAAGTTCTGACATATATGACCATTCTATCAGTATATGCAGTCTTGCGACTGTCGTGGCGCTACGAATGAAGCTTCCACAGCGGACAGTACATGACATTGGTGTCAGTTGTTTGCTTCATGATCTCGGACTTCGATATATGACGATTGATTATGCAGACAGAGATCTTGAAGAATTATCAGAAATAGAGTATGCGGAATATAAGAAGCATCCTATATATGGTTTTTCGGCATTACGAGGTGAAAATTGGATTTCCAATGAGAGCAAAAATATGATATTATATCACCATGAGCGTATTGACGGATCAGGATATCCGCTTAAGTCTACAGATATTTCCGTGGAATGCCGTATTGTGCAGGTCTGTGATGCATTTGATGAAATGATCTGCGGAATCGGCTGTAAGAGCGTTAAGGTTCACGAAGCGGTAGAATATTTGAAAAAAAATAAAAATATAAAATTCGACGGTAAGATTGTCGATATCTTTTTAGAGTTTACTGCTGTATATCCGGCCGGTTCAAGAGTGAGGACTAATGAAGGTGAGACCGGAGCTGTGTTGTACCAGAATAAAGAATTTCCGGACAGACCGGTTATTCGAATCATCAAGGATAAAGACGGTAAGAATGTAGACAGGGTTATGGATCTTTCGAAAAGTAACAACGTATATATTGAGAAAGTATTAGATTAAAGTTATGCGCAGAAAACATGCGCAGGAATGAGGGACATTATGATAGACATTAAATTTTTAAGAGAAAATCCGGATGTGGTAAAGGAAAATATTCGGAAGAAATTTCAGGATTCCAAGCTTGCTCTGGTAGATGAAGTGATTGAGCTGGATGCCGAAGTTCGGAAGGCACAGCAGGAAGCAGATGAGATCCGCGCTAACAGAAATAAGATCTCTAAGGAGATCGGTGCACTGATGGGTCAGGGTAAGAAAGAGGAAGCGGAAGCGAAGAAAGCGGAGGTTGCCGCGAATGCTGCAAGACTTACTGAGCTGGAAGCAAAAGAGGATGAGCTTCGTGAGAAAATTAAAAAAGATATGATGACCATCCCAAATATCATCGATCCTTCCGTACCGATCGGTAAAGATGATTCGGAAAATGTGGAGATATGTAAATACGGAGATCCGGTGGTTCCGGATTTTGAAATTCCCTATCACACAGAGATTATGGAGAGATTTCACGGAATAGACATGGATGCTGCCGGCCGTGTGGCAGGTAACGGATTCTATTATCTGATGGGTGATATTGCAAGACTGCATTCTGCAGTAATTGCTTACGCAAGAGATTTTATGATCGGCAGAGGGTTTACTTACTGCGTACCGCCGTTTATGATCAGGAGTGCAGTTGTGGACGGTGTGATGAGTTTCGCCGAGATGGATGCCATGATGTATAAGATCGAGGGAGAGGATCTTTATCTGATCGGAACTTCCGAACATTCCATGATCGGTAAATTTATTGATACGATCATTCCGGAAGAAGAGCTTCCTCATACATTGACCAGCTATTCTCCTTGTTTCCGTAAAGAGAAAGGCGCACACGGTATTGAGGAACGCGGCGTATATCGTATTCATCAGTTCGAGAAGCAGGAGATGATCGTAGTATGTAAGCCGGAAGAATCTAAGATATGGTTTGACAAACTATGGCAAAATACGGTAGACTTATTCCGTAGCATGGATATTCCAGTAAGGACCATTGAGTGTTGTTCCGGAGATCTGGCGGATCTGAAGGTTAAGTCCTATGACGTGGAAGCATGGTCGCCCAGACAGCAGAAGTATTTCGAGGTCGGAAGCTGTTCTAACTTAGGGGATGCCCAGGCGAGAAGACTGCGTATTCGCGTAAACGGTAAAGATGGCAAGTACTTTGCTCATACATTAAATAACACAGTAGTTGCACCACCCAGAATGCTCATCGCATTCTTAGAAAATAATTTACAGGCTGACGGTTCTGTCCGTATTCCGGAAGTGCTTCGTCCGTATATGGGCGGCATGGAAGAGATTCGATAAGCCACACGTAATATTTTTGAAAAGGAGGTGGAATTTTTGCATAAATTTATGCGAGCTATTGGTTTTAGCGGATTGACTGACAGACGGGAGCAGCAGAAGCTGATCACAGATATTATCTTAAATGCTTCGCACCGTTCCTATACATCCAACGGTGAAGAAACCATACTTGCAGAATTTTGTGAAGATTTTGCCAAGGATATGGGAATCGCCGTCTGTGGCGAGTTCGATGGAAGTGATAAGTTTACTTACGATTATTTTTATCCTTATTTGCGGGGAACGGGAATCAGTTCCTGTGAAGATGTGTCTGTAGAGCGTCATGCGGATAAGGAATCTTATGCAGGTGTATGTGATGATATCAAAGTTGGTGTAAGCCTGATATTTTATCTGCAGAATATGGTTCCTTATGTGAAAGCACAATATGAGAATATACTGCCGATCAGAGGAACGACGCTGACGCTGTCCGGATTATCACTTAAGGGAAATATTATACTGCCGATCAGTAAGAACGATAAGCAGAAACAGAAGGTACAGAAGGCTTCCAGAAACAGAAATCAGTTGATTGATGCTGCCAGAAGAGGCGACGAAGATGCGATTGAAAGTCTGACATTGGAAGACATGGACACTTACACTGCTATCTCTAAAAAGATACTGACGGAAGATGTGTTTAGTCTGGTGGATACTTACTTTATGCCCTATGGTGTAGAGTGTGATCAATATTCGATTATGGGAGAAATTCTGGATATTTCTCTGCGCGTCAATAAGATCACAAAAGAAGAAATATATGTGATGCGCTTAAGCTGTAATGATCTGCAGTTTGATGTGTGTATCAATAAAAAGGATCTGTATGGAGAGCCGCAGGTGGGAAGAAGATTCAAAGGAATCATCTGGCTGCAAGGATATATTAATTATCCGGCAATGTAAGATTATTCCATTTCTGCACAGGCGTTGCAGTCTGACAGGCTGCTGCGCCGTCTCTTATAGATAAATTGTCTCTGTAGCTCAGTAGGATAGAGCGTTCGCCTCCTAAGCGAAAGGCCGCTGGTTCGAATCCAGTCAGGGACGTTATGAAAAGCCGTATGATAATTCAAAGATTACGGCTTTTTATGTTACATAAACGGAGATGATATATGAATTACGTTATAATGGATCTGGAATGGAACCAAAGCAGTACGGGTGAAGAGGAAGTTACTAAAATACTTCCCTTTGAGATCATAGAGATTGGTGCCATTAAACTGAATGATGAACGCAGGATGATCAGCGAGTTTACCGAACTCATAAAACCGCAGGTATATCATGAGATGCACCGAATTACCAGAAAGTTGATTCACCTGCAGATGGAGCAGCTTGAACAGGGCCGGTCATTTACGGAAGTTATGGAACAGTTTCGTGAGTGGTGTGGTGACGATTATTTTTTCTGTACGTGGGGTCCGTTAGACTTGACTGAGCTTCAGAGAAATATAAGGTATTATGGAATGGAACCGCTTTCGGACGGACCGATCAGATTTCTTGATGTGCAGAAATTATTCAGCATTGCCTATGAAGACAGGAAATCAAGAAGATCGTTGGAATATGCCATTGATTATCTGAACATTGAGAAAGATATTCCGTTTCACCGCGCTTTCAGTGATGCTTATTATACCGCCAAGGTGCTGGCACTAATGGATGAAAAAGTTCTGGAGAATTATTCTTTTGATGTTTTCCATCTTCCGAAGAACAAAGAGTCAGAAATACACGTGATTTTTGATACATATGCCAAATATATTTCCAGAGCATTTTCGGATAAAACGCAGGCGCTTGAAGATAAAACAGTGACTGAAACAAAATGTTATCTGTGCCACAAACTATTGCGCAGGAAGATTCGCTGGTTTTCGCCCAACGGAAAGCATTATTATTGTGTGTCCTATTGTGACAGACATGGTTATATGAAGTCCAAGATCCGTATCCGCAAAGCGGAAAACGGTGCCGTCTATGTTGTGAAGACACAGAAATTCATTACGGAAGCGGAGATTGATAATATCCGTGATAAACAAAGTAAGGCCAGGCAACAGAGAAAAGATAAAAGAATATCTAAAAATCGAAATCGTCAAAACTAGACCTGACCCGTTCTTTGCGGGTCTGTTTACGTTTGATCTTATTTTTTCTGCGTCTGGCATTTTGGCTGTTCATGATAAGTGCGCGAAGAATAAACAACAGTATTGTCACACCTCCGAATATGAGAATGCCAATCAGTACTTTTTTCACATTCACGAAGATAGTTGTGGTTTGAGGAGACTCCGGCTCAGATTTCTCAACACTCACATTAGTAGTTTCGATATTTGTGTCGAAATCATAGGAGGAAGTGTTGTCCGATGCCAGATCAAGATATGCACAGCCGACATAAGAGTCGTGATAGGAATATCTGATCTGTGCAATACGGTTTTCACTTGATACACTATAGTCGATTTCAGAATCAAGATCGCTGAAAGAAATCGTATTAGGGATTATGACATAACTGTCATTATCTATAGACAGAATCGGCTTGGAACTGCCAAAAATATCATTTCCGGTCTGGAGAAATCCTGACGCTTCGATTTGGTACTTGTCTTCATTTTCGGAAATGTTCATGACCTGAAAATTATTAAAACCGTAGTCAAACAGCTCTACCGTGTCGGTGAACTGGCGGGGAGATTCTTCCTTAAATACGACACAGATGAGCTTCATACCGTTTCGTTCCGCGCAGGTGACAAGAGTCTGTCTCGCGTCATCGGTGTAGCCGGTCTTGCCGCCTAATATATCTTCGTAAGGGATTTCACCATTGATTAGTCTATGCTTATTGTTTGTATAGAAGTCATCCGGCTGCGTAGCGGTTGGCTCGAAATGGTAGCGGGCAGTATTGCCGATTTTACAGAGCATTTCATTTTGAAAAAAGCGGCTGGAAATCAAAGCAAGATCATAGGCAGAAGTATAGTGGTTCGCATCATGCAGACCGTTAGTATTCATAAAGTGGCTGTTCGTGCAGCCTAACTGTTCGGCATATTCATTCATATCAGAGACAAATTGGTCAATAGATCCGGAAATATACTCTCCGACGGCATTTGCCACTTCGTTGGCGGATGCTACCATAATACCGTAAAGACATTCTTCTAATGTAATAGATTCTCCTTCATCCATTCCCATTTTAGAGCCATCGCCGGGCACACTAAAGACAGCTTCATGAGAAAAGGGAACCATATCGTCGAGATTGCCCTGTTCCATAGCCATCAGACAGGTTAACAGTTTTGTGGTACTGGCAGGATAGGACTTTTTGTGAATATCCTTGGCGTACAAAATAACGCCAGTGTTAGCATCCATTAGAATTGCGGATTCTGCGCTGATTGCAGGACCCACCGGCCAGTTGTCGATATCATTTGATTGGATGGGAAGTAATTTATGTGCTTCGGCGTCTGCTTCCAGTTCTTCCAATGTAGCGTGGACAGTGATGGGATTACCTAGGAATCCCCCTACAAAAACGGAGCATGCAACCAGGGCACAAACCATTTTTTTATGAAAAAACAACATCTTTGTTCGACCTTTCTATAATAAGGAAGTTTATGTTAATAAATTAATTTTTATGCTATAGGAAATTTTTACATGATTTTTCCATTTATCATCATACACTATTTTGAAATAAAACTGTAGTAATTTCACAAAAAATACAAAATCTCTTTCCGTTCAATCTATCCGTAGTAGAAAAAGCATGGTACAATAAGACATGAAGTTAGATACCACTCACCGAAAGGATCAGTCATACAATGAGACTACGAAACATAACCGGTTGCAGGGAAATGATTGCTGCCAGCGATTACGTGATCCATGAGCCGCAAAATTACAAAGGAAAATGGAATGAAATCTTCGGTAATGATCATCCTATCCGTATAGAGATCGGTATGGGAAAAGGAAGATTTATCATGGATCTGGCAAGGATGAATCCGGCGGTCAATTACGTGGGAATAGAGAAATATTCCAGCGTTCTGCTTCGCGGTGTCCAGAAGATGGAAGCGGAACCGTTATCGAACATTTATTTTATACGTATGGATGCAGAGGAAATCACAAACGTGTTTGGGCGTGAGGAGGTGGACAGAATCTACCTGAATTTTTCCGATCCGTGGCCGAAGGACAGACATGCGAAGAGAAGACTGCCGTCCCGTGAATTTTTACGGCGGTATCATGAGATACTGGTAAGAGACGGTATAATCGAATTTAAGACGGACAACCATGACCTATTCCGTTTTGCATTGGAAGAACTGAAACCCGCTGGCTGGCATTTGGATCAGATGACGGAAGACCTGCACCATGATGAAGCGATGATGCAGGGTAATGTGATGACAGAATATGAAGAGAGGTTTTCTTCTATGGGGAATCCGATCTATAAATATGTTATTTCAAGAAAGGTTTATGCCTGAGCGTACCAAGTGTAAATCCTCCTAAGAAAATAATATTGTACGCAGAAAAGAGGATAAAGATGGAATACAAGTTTACAACTGCAAATTTTGAAAAAGAAGTACTTGAGGCCGATACGCCGGTGCTGGTAGATTTTTATGCGGACTGGTGCGGACCGTGTAAGATGATGGCGCCTATTGTGGATCAGCTTGCTGGTGAGTATGACGGCAGAATTAAAGTAGGTAAATGCAATATTGACGAAGAGGACGGACTGGCAAGAATGTACCGCGTTATGTCTATTCCGACCATGAAAATCTTCGTGAAAGGCGAGGCAGCAGCCACTATAGTGGGTGCTGTATCGAAGGAAGAACTGGAAGAAGAGATGAAGAAAGTACTTTAGAGGTTTTAAAAAAGTCAGGCGGTGGCGCCTGACTTTTTATCATCTCTGCTATAGAGCATTTTCAATATAACCGGTGTTGTGATCGATGATACGATAATTAAGAGAATAACTGCCGTGAAGTAATCTGCCGTCAGAAGTCCTGCGGCAAGACCCTTCTGCGCTACAATTAGCGCAACTTCGCCACGGGTCATCATTCCCACACCGATCTTGACAGAATCCGAAAAATTAAATTTGAAAATTCTGCCGACAAGTCCGCAACCGATAATTTTCGCACCCAGCGCCACGATGACGAAACAGATACAGAAAGCGAACAGCTTGCCGTTCATGGCATCGAAGGAGGTTTTCAGACCGATGCTTGTAAAAAAGATCGGACCGAAGAACATATAGGAACTGACGTCAACTTTACGTTCGATATATTCGTTGTCACTTAAGCTGCACAGGACGACACCCGCTATGTAAGCACCGGTAATGTCCGCGATGCCGAAGTATTTCTCCGCTATATAGGACAGGGCAAAACAGAATGCAAGGCTGACGATAGGAATACGTCTTGTATGAGGATATCGCTTATCCAGTGTGGCAAATACTTTATATACGACAAATCCGCCCACTATCGCAACCGCAAAAAATGCCACAGTCTTCACAACTACCATACCCGGATTGGAATCAGGATTTTTGAAACCAATCACAAAGGTTAGGACAATGATACCGATTACATCGTCAATGATTGCTGCACTGACAATAGTGGTTCCTACCTTGGTCTTGATCTTACCCAGTTCCTGAAGCGCAGCGACCGTGATACTGACGCTAGTTGCTGTCATGATCGTGCCGATAAAAACAGCTTTATAGAAATTCTCACTACCCCAAGGCGCTACGCCATAGAAACCCATATATAGTAAAGAGCCCAGAACAAGGGGTACAAAAACGCCTGCACACGCAATCATAAATGCAATGGGTCCTGTCTTGATCAATTCTTTCAAGTCCGATTCCAGCCCTACCTCAAACATCAGGATAATAACGCCGATCTCGGCGATCTGTGTAATAAATGCAGTCTGATTGATCCATCCTAACACGCACGGACCGACAATAAGACCGGCGATGATCTGGCCGACTACTTGCGGCGCTTTACATTTTCTTGCAAGAACACCGAAAAATTTGGCAAATAACAGAATAATTGCCAGATCCCTTAACACTTCATATGATTCCATAATATCCTCCAACAAAAACGGAGACATTAATCTGTCTCCGTTAAATCGTCGAAGCGACGGGATTCGAACCCACGACCTCTGCGTCCCGAACGCAGCGCTCTACCAAGCTGAGCCACGCTTCGATTCTATGAACAATTAAGATGATACAACATTTTAAGGGTAGTTGTCAATGTTTCTTATAAGAAATTATTTGAAAAATTATGATTGTATCCGTCTCCGTTTCCCGATATACTGTAACTATTCAAGATATAATTATTCGGAAAGGAATAAGACCATGAAGACGGATGCGAAGAAAAATAACAAGAAAATTGAAAAAGAGATTGAAAAACTGATCGGAAAACTGACATTGGATGAGAAGATTTCCATGATTCATGGAACCGGAATATTTAGGACCGGTGAGGTAGAGAGACTGGGGATTCCCGGGGTTGTCTCTTCTGACGGACCTATGGGAGTTAGAGCGGAATTTATGAGAGACAGATGGATTCCAGCGGGGAATCATGACGATAACGTATCTTACTTGCCCAGTAACAGCGCGCTTGCTTCTACATGGAATCCGTATCGGGCTTATGAGATGGGACATGTTCTCGGCGCGGAGGCGAGAGGACGCGGTAAGGATGTGATACTGGCACCGGGCATTAACATCAAGCGCAGTCCGCTGTGTGGTAGAAATTTTGAGTATATGAGTGAGGATCCGAAACTGACGGCGACTCTGGCAGTGCCTTTTATTAAGGGGGTACAGGAGAATGACGTTGCGGCGTGTGTAAAGCATTTTGCCGCGAATGTACAGGAAACAGACCGTCTTATGGTAGACGAGGAAATTGATGATAGGACATTATACGAGATTTATTTTCCGGCGTTTAAGGCGGCGGTGCAGGAGGGAAAGGCCTATTCTGTCATGGGCGCCTACAATAAGATTAATGGAGATCATTGTTGCGAGAATAAGAATTTGTTGGATCTGGTGTTACGCGGTGAGTGGGGATTCGACGGAACAGTAATCAGCGATTGGGGTGCCGTACATAAGACAAAAGAGGCGGCGGAATGCTCCATGGATATGGAGATGTCAGTATTTCCGGATTTCGACGAATATAAGCTTGCCAATCCCCTAAAGGAAGCAATTATGAAAGGAGAGATTTCCGAGGCGACTGTCAATGCCAAGGTGCGTAACATTCTGAGGATGATGTACCGGCTTAAAATGATCGGCAAAGAGAAAAATGACCGTAAAGCAGGTTCTTATAATACGCCAGAACACAGAGAGATGATTCTGCGTACGGCAGAAGAATCCATGATTCTGTTAAAGAATGAGAAACAGATGCTGCCGCTTAATGCCTCGAAGATAAAGAAACTTGTGGTGATTGGACAGAATGCGGCAAAAATCCATTCGGATGGCGGTGGAAGTGCGGAGATCAAGGCATTCTATGAGATATGCCCACTGATGGGCTTAAAAATGTATCTGGGCGGTAATACACAGGTGGAATATTATAAGGGATACCATGTGCCGGATAAGCCTAAGTCTTTTGACTATAACTGGCAGGCGGACAGTCTGGATGATTTGAAAGACATGGATATCGGTAAAGTAGTCCGGGATGAAGAGCATATGAACGAGATGCACCGCAAGGGAGAGAAAGAGCGTCTGGCGCAGCTGGAGAAAGATAAGGCGGAAGTGCATGAAAAGAATAAAGTGCTCTTTGCGCAAGCCATTGAAGCAGCTAAGGATGCAGATGCCGTTATCTTCGTGGGCGGTCTGAATCATGATATCGACAGTGAAGGCTTTGACCGAAGCGATATGAAATTGCCCTATGAGCAGGATGCACTGATTGAGGCGCTGCTTGATGTGCGCAAGGATATGATTGTCACTTTCATTGGCGGTTCGCCGATAGAGATGCCGTGGCGGAATAAGGCATCGGCAATTCTGTGGAGTTATTATGCGGGAATGGAGACGGGGAATGCTTTTGCCGAAATCATCTTCGGAGACGTCAATCCGTCCGGTAAGCTGGCGGAAACATTTCCGAAAAAATATGAGGATTGTGCCACGGCGAAGAACGGACAATTTGGCGTGTGGGGCAAGATAACGTTGGAGGAAGGATTGTACCTCGGATATCGTCACTTTGATAGAGAGCGTATTGCGCCGGCATTCTGTTTCGGACATGGACTATCCTATACGGAGTTTACTTACAGCGGATTGACGCTGAAAGCGGAGAAAGGTAAGGATGTGAAGATTAACTTTACGGTCAAGAATACGGGCAAGAGAATCGGATCGGAGATCGTACAGGTTTATATTGCACCGATTGCGCCGAAAGTGGACAGGCCGGATAAAGAGCTGAAGGCCTATACGAAAGTCGAGCTGGCACCGGGTAAATCCAGAAAAGTAAGCCTGACGTTGCGACAGGAAGACTTTGCGTATTTTGACGAACATTTGCATGAATTTATTGCGGATGCCGGAGACTATGAGATTCTGGTCGGTGCATCCTGTGAAGATATCCGATTGAAAGGAATTGCCGCTTTAGCATAATAAAAAGTATATTTTCCCAAAACCCGGTGAATACTTTAAAGGAAACAACAATATGAGTATGTACAGGAAGGATGGGAGATAGAAATGGATTATAATAATATACCGTTGAGCCTGGGAATGGCGATCACGACGAATCAGGCTGCAATGGACCGTTTTGTAGATATGACGGAAGCGGAGAAAGAAGCTTTTATTGACAGAAGCCGTGATGTTATGTCAAAAGAAGAGATGGAGAAACTGGTGAATACGCTGACGGAAGATGAGGAGAGGCCGGATGTCCATCTGGAGGATGTGAACGATATTTTTAAAGGACCAAGTATCGGTTGAGGGATAAAGCTGCACAGGGCAATTCGGATCTAATGCCTTCGTGCAGCTTGTGTCCTTAAGCAGATTGAAAAATCAAAGATTTTTCAATCGCAAATTTGTGCCCTGCGGCTACAAATTTGCAGGCTGAGCAAGAATAGGGGATGAAGATGCACATACAAATGCCTGACAAAGTACATAAGATCATAGAAATATTGGAGACAGCAGGTTATGAGGCATATGCCGTCGGCGGCTGCGTCCGGGACTCTATACTCGGCAGAGAACCCAACGACTGGGACATTACCACTTCGGCAAAACCGGAAGAGACGAAGCGCCTTTTTGCCAGAACGATAGATACCGGTATTAAACACGGTACGGTGACAGTCATGCTGGACAAGGAAGGCTTCGAGGTGACCACCTACCGCATTGACGGAATCTATGAGGACAGCAGACATCCGAAAGAGGTCACTTTTACCGCCAGTCTGGAGGAAGACTTAAAGAGGCGGGACTTTACCGTCAATGCCATGGCGTACAATGAGCGGACAGGCCTAGTGGATATTTTCGGAGGTTTGGCGGATATAGATCAGGGAATTATTCGATGCGTGGGCAATGCGGAGGAACGCTTCACGGAAGATGCGCTGCGTATGCTGCGAGCAGTCCGTTTTTCGGCGCAGCTGGGATATGAGATCGAGGAGAAGACGAAACAGGCGATCTGCAGGCTTGCTTCAAATTTAAAAAAGATCAGCGCGGAGCGGATACAGGCTGAATTGGTCAAATTGGTGATATCGCCGCATCCGCATTATCTTCGTACCGCTTACGAGACAGGGATCACAAAGCAAATTCTGCCGGAATTTGATATCTGTATGGAGACGAACCAGAACAATCCGCATCACTGCTATAATGTCGGAGAACATATATTACATGCCATGCAGGAGACCGCACCGGATAAGGTATTGCGGCTTGGTATGCTTTTTCATGATGTCGCTAAACCGCAGACGCTTTCCATCGATGATGAGGGAATTACTCATAACAAAGGGCATGCCGAGCTGGGTGAGAAAATGACAAGGCAGATTTTGCGTCGCCTTAAATTCGATAACGATACGATTGATAAGGTATCGAAGATCGTGCTCTATCATGATCAGGAGGTCGGGCTTACACCAAGCGGAGTCAGACGGGCAGTGAACCGGATGGGAGAAGAAATCTTTACCATGCTGTTCGCCGTACAATATGCGGATGTTCTTGCGCAGAGTGATTACCTGCGGGAAGAGAAACTGCAGAAGCTTACATATAAGAAGGAAATCTATGAAGGGATCTGCCAAAGGAAAGAATGCTTGAACCTGAAGGATCTGGCGGTCACAGGCAGCGATTTGATTGCGCTCGGGATTCCCGCAGGAAGGCAGATCGGTGTGATTTTAAACGATCTTCTTGATATTGTGCTGGAGGAACCGGCACGTAATACGCGGGAGGAGTTACTACGAATTTGTAAAGAAAAAAGATAAATTTTCATACTTTCCCACTGCTTCTCATAAGATAGGATAGACGACAAAGCGGGGGGTATTCGTGTGAATGACAGAGCAGTCAGTTTATTAGATCATTATGAAATAGAGGTGAATCGTACCTGGAAGGGACGGGGCGCTATTCTGTGCGATTCGGATCATGGATTGCTTATCTTAAAAGAATATTGTGGGCCTGCTGATAAAGTGTTATTCCAGGATTTGCTGTTAAAACATATTAATGAAAGCGGCATCATACAGGCAGAATCTATCCTGCGTACGAGAGAGGATGAAATGATCGTCTTCGATCAGGACAGGGTGCCGTATATTGTTAAGACCTATTATGAGGGACGGGAATGCAATCATCGGGACACAGAAGAATGCCGGCAGGCGGTTTCCACACTGGCAAAGTTGCATAATATCTCAGATCTGTCAACTTATGACGAGTTGAGAGAGCAGCCGGTATTCCGAATTGAACAAGAGTATGAGAAGCATAATCGGGAATTAAAGAAAGTCCGAAAATTTTTGCGTGAAAAAAGCCAAAAAACAGATTTCGAGATTTATTTAATGAAGCATTATGACTATTTCATGAATAATGCCTTGCAAATTACCGATGAATTGCGTTATTATGCCTATGAGGAAGATTCTTACGAATTTCCTATTGTATGTCACGGCGACTATCAGTATCATAATATTATGCAGACGCAGGAAGGAATTGTGTTGCTTAATTTCGAAAAATGCATGCGGGATTATCCAGTACGGGATCTGAATCTGTTCCTGCGTAAGATCTTGGAAAAAAATAACTGGTCGCAGACACTTGGTGATATGCTGTTAGAGAGTTATAATAGAGAGAGGAATCTGACAAAAAGGGATTATAAACAGCTATACTATCGGTTGGCGTATCCCGAAAAATTTTGGAAAATTGTAAATTTCTATTATAACAGCGGTAAAGCATGGATTCCTATGAGAAACATGGAAAAGATAGAGAAGCTCTTCGCGCAGGAGAGGGAGAAACAGCTTTTCTTGGAGAGTATATTCAAACTGTGAGCAAAATGCCGCACCGTCTTAAAGAGGCGGTAGCGGAATGGAAAGGATAAGGTCATAGAATGCACGGAAGAATTTCACAGGCAGCAGCAGTCATTGTTGTATTGGCATTGCTGATCACCGGCTGTACTTCACAGGCGAGCAGTATAGGCATGGCTAAGGATAAGGCAGGTAAAGTGGTTGATACCGGCTTTACAGTCAGTACGGTAGGCAGCTATGATTCGGCGGATACGGCAGTAGTCATGTCCGTTGATCAGCAGAACAACAGTGTCACGCTCATGAACATGGATGCGGGAAGGCAGTATACATTGTATTATGACGGTACAACCTATGTGAAGGACAAATACAACGGTCCGATGACAATCTCTCAGGTTAGGGCGGGGGATGTGGTAGATGTCAATTTTCTGAAAGGAAAAAGACAGCTTGCCAGTATTCAGTTATCTCCGAAAGCCTGGGTATATGATAATGTGGAGAACTATGATCTGGGCGGTATCAACAAAACGGCAAGCATAGGTCCCAATACCTATTCTCTGCCGGAGGACGTGGTTGTACTTTCTGACGGTAAACGCACAGAAGTTATGGATATTGTGACACAGGATCTGCTCTCGATTCGCGGAATTGATCATAAAATCTACAGTATCAATGTAGAGAAGGGACACGGATATCTGCGTCTGAAGAATGATCAGGCGCTGATCGGCGGATGGATTGAAGTGGGAAATACCGTAATCAGAGAGATTACGGAGGATATGTTGTTAGTAGTGCCGGAAGGAAGTTATCAGGTGTTCCTGTCCAATAATGGTGCAAGCTGTACCAAGGATATCGTTGTGGAGAGAGATAAGGAAGTTGTACTGGATGTGGGTGATCTGGAGGTTCCGCAGGATAAGACCGGAAGGATTGTGTTGTCTGTCACGCCGGATACTGCAAAGGTTAAGATAGATAACCGGACAGTGGATATCAGCAATCCGGTAGAGCTTACTTATGGCATTCACCAGATTTATTTAGAAGCGGAAGGATACGATTCCCTGAGGAAATATATTCAGGTTGGTTCAGAATATGCTAAGATCTCCTTTAAGTTAGAGGAGAAAAAACAGAAAGAAGACAATAACTCTTCGATTAGTCAGAACAACATGGAGGACAAGAAACCCGAAAAGGACAATAATTCTTCTGTAAGCGACAATACTTTGAATTCTACCAGTGGAAATAAAGTATATATTGACGCACCGAAGAATGTAGAGGTATATGTGGATGGTAATTACAGGGGTATCTCACCGGTCAGCTTCAAGAAAGTGACGGGCAGTCATACCGTTACCCTTCGTAAGAGTGGATATAAAACAAAGAGTTATACTATATATCTGTATAATGACGGAGAAGATATTACTTATTCCTTCACAGATCTGGAGAAGGAAGGCGATTCCGTTAGTGGCAATAAGAATAATTCCAAGTCCGAAAATTCTACAAGAGAGGATAAGGAGCCGGATCTGGATGTTGTAGGGACTGTAAGCGGAAATAATCCCATTAGGGTTCCCGATCCTATTGACGAAGTGATAACGGACGAGGGAGACACGAAGGAACCCGAAACACCGGATGAATCCGGATCGGAGAAAGAGACCGGAACATCGGATGGAGCAGGCTCAGAGGAACAGAATGACTAAGAGATATACTTATGAGGATTTATTGGAGATTATCAGAACTCTGCGGGGAGAAAACGGTTGCCCCTGGGACAGAGTGCAGACACATGAGAGTCTGAAACCTTGTATGATGGAAGAAGCGGCTGAACTGCTGGCATCTATCCGGATCTACGATCAGACGGGTAATCCCGAAAACATGTGCGAAGAATTGGGAGACGTGCTTCTACAGGTCGTCATGCATGCACAGATCGCATCGGAAGAGGGACTCTTTACGATGGAGGACGTGATTGATGTAGTCAGCCGTAAGATGGTGCGGAGACATCCGCATGTATTTGGGACAGGCAATGCGGATACACCGGAAGAAGTACTTACTAATTGGGAAGAGATCAAGAAGGAAGAGAAGAAAGACAAAAGCTGGATCTCATCCCCATTGCGCGAGATTCCGCAGGAGCTGCCTGCGCTTACGAGAGCGGCGAAGGTTCTGAAGAAGATAGACAAGTACTATGAAAGCGGCAGTACATATGAGCAGGATGTAGAAGCGCTGAAACAGTCGGCAGAGGCGCTTGCAACATGCAAACCGGAGACTTACGGCAAGGAGCTGGAACAGATCGTGGCGGACATGCTGCTCAGGTTGTCCGATATTGCAAGAATCACTAAGATTTCACAGGAACAGGTTTTGACTGACAGAATAGAAGACTTGATTGAGCGATATGAGAAGCCGGAATTGCCGAATCGGATGTAAAATGACAAAAAACGACAGAAGGAATTTACATAACATATTTTCACATATAGCAACTTATGAAAATACCGAAAAACGCCGTAAAAAAGCCTTTTTTTGCTTGACAACGAAGGGAAAAGCGTATATAAATGTATGTAGGCGTTTCAAAAGAGAAACATCTAATATCAATATGAAAACTCATTAAGAGGAGGAGTCCAAGATGAACAAGACAGAATTAGTTGCTGCTATGGCTGATCAGGCAGGTTTATCCAAGAAAGATGCAGAGAAGGCATTAAAGGCATTTACAGACGTTGTTGCAGATGAGCTGAAGAAAGACGGCAAGGTACAGTTAGTTGGTTTCGGTACTTTTGAAGTTTCCAAGAGAGCAGCAAGAGAAGGCAGAAACCCGCAGAGCGGCGCTGTTATGAAGATTGCTGCTTCCAAGGCACCTAAGTTCAAAGCCGGCAAGGCATTGAAGGACATGCTTAACGCATAAGAGATTTATGATGAAGAATGATAAAAGCCTGTATGCATTTGCATATGGGCTTTTTGCCTATTATAAATTGTTTTATCGATAAAAAGAATAGATATAGGAGGAAAATTATGAGACTGGATAAATATTTAAAGGTTTCCCGTTTAATCAAGCGGCGCACAGTAGCAAACGAGGCGTGTGACGCAGGTAGGGTGCTTGTCAACGATAAGCCGGCCAAGGCCTCGACGAATGTCAAGGTGGGAGATACGATTACGATCGGTTTTGGTAATAAGGAAGTAAGGGTGGAGGTTCTGGATGTGCAGGAAACCGTTCGTAAAGAGGAGGTAAAAGAGCTGTTCCGATATCTGACATGAGAAGTCAGGCATATTTTATTTGGATCGGGCATACATTTAACAAGTAGCATAACTGTGCGGCACACCGTGTCCCGCAGTTCCCGGAGGATAATGTATGGAAGATCTGAATCATGTGAATAAAAGACCTCATAAGCTTATGCTCACCGACAGAAGGACATGTACCATAAGCGGTGTTAATGATGTATTATCTTTTGATGTCAATGAGATCCTGTTAGAGACGGAGCAGGGTATGTTAATGATCAGAGGCACACAGCTGCATGTAAGCAGGTTGTCACTAGACAAAGGAGAGGTAGATGTAGACGGACGGATCGATAGTTTTACCTATTCGGAGAATGCCGGTTACGGCGCGAAGGGTGAATCTTTTATCGCCAGACTGTTTAAGTAACTAAGTAACTCTTGGGGGAATCGCAGAGTATGAGTCAGGGCATTGTGCAGGAAGTTACTTTTTTTCTACATTCCGTTCTTATGGGTCTGATTATTACATTCGCCTATGACTGGGTGCTGATCTGCAGGAAGCTGTTCAGACATGGCAGTATATTAATATCCATGGAAGATCTTATGTACTGGTTTGCATGTGGGATCGGTGTGTTTTATATGTTGTACAGGGAGAATAACGGTGTTCTGAGATGGTTTGCCGTGATGGGAGCCGCACTTGGAATGCTTTTTTATAAAATTGTTGTTAAAGACCGGTTTGTATACATTATGTCAACGCTAATACACAAGATAATGTGGTTCATAATTCGTGTCATACAAATTGTGCTAAAACCTCTAAAATGCCTATTTTCCGCGCTTCGAAGGTTTGTTCGATTCGTGTGGGGGAAATTGAAAAAAGTAAAAGAATTTATTAAAAAACGGTTGACGGTTTTCATAAAAACCCTTAGAATAATTTTATGTAAACGTTAACGGGGCGGCGGAAGAGGGGTATCATTAACAACATGGCAAGAAAAGCAGCATATCGTAGGAAGCGCCAGAATAAGACGGGCATGCTTTTGGTTACCACAGTTGTCTTAATGATGCTGATTGTGGTCACAGTAAAAAGTGTTGAACTTCGAGAGAAACGTGCTACCTATATGGCAAGGGAAGAGGCCTTGATGCAGGAAATCGAAGCGGAAGAGGCAAGAGCGGAAGAGCTCGCGGAATATGAGAAGTACACACAGACTAAGAAATACGTGGAGGAAATCGCGAAAGAGAAGTTAGGTCTTGTGTATGAAGGCGAAATCATATTTAAAGATGAAAGATAGGCAGGTTTCGGATAAAGTTCCGGAATCTGTTTTTTTGTGGTAATAATCCGGACAACCCTCTCATATATTGAATATTGGTAACCGTTCTGTATAAATCGGGAATGCGGAAATGTTACGAATATGGGCGGAAAGTGCAGAGAATGAGGGAGGCATGTCATGAGAAAACAGGCGGAAATCAGGGATGATAACAGGATAACGATTATACCGGAGTACGGCAGGCAGAGACTCCTGAATTATGCAGAATCGTTCCGGGATCTGGCGGATTTGTTTGAGGAAGAAGAGGAGAACGATAAAGCTGCGGATGGCGGACAGGCTGAGGATAGGCGGGATTATCTGTGGCAGCGCAAACTGCAGGAAAACCAAGGGCTTCTGGCGGAGCATCTCAAAGAGATGGCACATATCATGGCGGAAGTGGCCAAGGAAACCTGTCTGTATCATCCGATGAGCGAGAGAAAGTATCGGCAAATGGCGAAACTGCTTCGGGAATCCGGGATACAGCTTAAGAATTTCTTTGAATTGGAACACGAGGACGGCCATAGCGAACTTAGTTTGACCATGAAGACTGCATCCGAGAAATATATACGGATGGGGGAGAAAGAACATATATCGGTAGAGGATGTAGCAGATTTTATATCGGTTGCAATGAATACAAGACTTCGCACAGCGAAAAACGCACCGTTATATCTGACCCCTGAGTGGAGCACATATTATTTCCTTGAAGAGCCGGCTTATCATCTACTGACAGGAGTAGCGAAAGCGGTTAAAGAAACGGAACATATATCGGGAGACAATTACTCTTTCTATGAGGCGGAGGACGGCAGAATGGTGACGATCCTGTCGGACGGTATGGGTTCCGGCGAGAAGGCATGTAGCGGATCAGAGCGGGTGATCGAACTGATGGAGCGGTTGTTGGAAGCGGGATTTCGTAAGGAAGCCGCGATACAGATGATCAATGGAGCGCTGGCGGCAGCAGGGCAGGAAGAAAATATGTCTACCCTTGATCTGTGCGATATGAATCTGTATACAGGAGAGTGTGAGTTTATTAAAGTAGGAGCCGCATGTACGTATATTAAGCGTGGGCGACTGGTGGACAGGCTTTCGACGCAGAATTTTCCGTTGGGAGTTTTCGGACAGTTGGAACCGGAGATACTGTACCGAACGCTGCAAAACGGCGACTATGTGATTATGTTGTCTGACGGCGTAATGGACGCGCTTTCCCAGGGAATCGGGGAGGAAGTGCTGCCGGAGGTCATCGGCAAGATGGAGTTTTCCAATCCCAATGAGATTGCGAATCAAATATTGACATATTGTCTGAAACAGAGCAAAGGCCGGATCAGGGATGATATCACGGTGTTGGTGGTCGGGATCTGGGATCAGACAGATGATTGTAATTCGTAACGGAACTGAATATGATAGAGAATGGTAACTGTTCAGAAGGTGTTTTCGCGAGATGTTTTTTGTGAGTGAAGCGTAAGCGGAAGTCACAGAAAACTCGAGACAGACTTGCGCGAAATTATGCAGAATGCATAATTTCTGTGCATCTTTGTAGCTGTGAAGAACAGGGTTCTGAACAGTTACAGAGAATGTCAAAAGTAGGTGTTGGTTGAACATATGGTTATAACATGGAAGATAAGGGAATCATCATGATAGGAAAGCTGTCTGATGAGCGTGGAAGTACAATGACGGATATTACGTATAATAAGGTGGTTAATTTCATAGATAAACATCAGATGATCAGAGCGGGCGATTTGGTAGCAGCCGGTGTATCGGGCGGTGCGGATTCCGTCTGTCTGCTGCATATCTTGTGGCGGTTATCGGAACAGATACCTTATAGGCTTCTCGTAGTACATGTAGACCATGGTGTTCGCACGGAGTCGGCACAGGATGCGGCGTATGTACGATGGCTATGCGAAACGCTTAATGTACCTTTCTATCTGCGTAGCGCAGATATGAACGGCTATGCCGCGGCGCATAGAATATCGGCGGAAGAAGCGGGCAGACAGATACGTTATAAAGCCTTTGAGGAAGTGCTTGCCGGGAGTCAGCAGGAGATGCAGCGTTGCAGAATTGCCGTTGCACATAATGCTGATGACCGGGCGGAGACGATGCTGTTTCATCTGTTTCGGGGAAGCGGGATCAAAGGGCTTAGTTCTATCCAGCCTGTCAGGGGTCCGATAGTCCGTCCGCTGTTATGCCTGGAGCGGGCACAGATAGAGCAGTATCTTGCCGCGCAGGGACTGGATTACTGTAGGGATAGCACCAATGAAGAGGATACGTATACCCGTAACAGGATACGGCATCACATCCTGCCTTATGCGGAAAAGGAGATTTGTTCCGGATCGGTGGAGCATATGGGAGAACTGGCGGATATTCTGTCGGAAACAGAAAGCTATCTGTCGAAACAGACGGAGAGGCTCTATGAGATATATGTAGAGGAAATTATGCCGGAGTGTTCGGAGACGGAGAAGAAGCAACCTGCGGAATTGGATAGGATCGATATGCCTGTGAGCCTGCGTATACAAGGAACAGCGCTTCTGACGGAGGATCCCGTTATGTATAAGAGAGTGTTTCTCACATGTATGGAGAGACTCACACCGTATCGGAAAGATATTACCGGACAGCATATTGCAGACCTTGCAAATCTGGCGGCACAAAACGGCAGTAAAGAATTGTCACTTCCTTATGGAATCAGAGCATATAAAGAATATGACAGACTGTTTCTGTACAGGAAGTCAGGAGAAAACATCGAAACCGCAATGATGGAGAACGATAATACTGCGGCACCGAAGGAGTATGCGATCAAACCGCCGATGGAGATCTTCGTGCCCAGTGAAGGGACTTATATTTTTACTTTACTGGAAAATAATGCTGTATTTTGCAAAAAACAACAAAATATTCCCGAAAACAGATATACGAAATGGTTTGATT
>CAMWMS010000028.1 GCA_947175435.1 uncultured Lachnospiraceae bacterium
CGGTCAAAGCTGCCATATCATTCTGTGACGCTTCTATACCCGCGTCCGTCTCTTTAGCCAATGCATTAAGCAGTGTATTTCCAAGACACAGTGCGAGGCATAAAATTACGGCAATCCATCTGTATATTGTCTGGTGAGCTCTGTGAATTCTCATGATAAATCTCTCCCTTTTATATCCGTGTAAGGTTATAATGGTTATTATGCTATGTCTATTGTTTTTTATCATAGCATATTTTTTCAAAGGATAATAAAACGCCGGTATTTTCCGACGTTTTCTTTATTTTCCTATAAACTCCCCGATCTGCTTGTTCATCAACGTCGCAATATCCTCACTGTCACGATAAGCGAGCGTCCACTCTATGATCTTCTCCATGGCCTTCTCTACATTCCATACCGGCTTCCAACCAAATATGCCCTTCAGTTTCGCACAATCCAATTTCAAGAAGTTAGCCTCGTGTGGTCCGCCGTCATACTCATTACGCCAGCTTATCCGCTGTCCGGTTGCACAGTTCCATTTCTCGCAGAAAAGTGTCACAATCTCCCCGGTTGTATAACAGTCCGTCTCATCCGGTCCCACGTTATAGCACCCCGAGAGGTCAGAATCTGCGTACTGCCTCGCTGCCAGCATCAGGTACACCGCAACCGGCTCCAATACATGCTGATACGGCCTTGTGGAATAGGGATTCCTGACAATGATCTCCTGACCTGACAAAACAGCGCGTACGCAGTCGGGAATGATCCGATCCGCCGCAAAATCTCCACCGCCGATTACATTACCGGCTCTTGCGGTTGAGACCGCCGCAGGCTTTACATCCTTATCGTCTCCGAAATCATCCGGATTCATGAAAGAATTCTTATAACTGCTTGTAACTAATTCTGAGCAGGATTTCGAATTGGAATAAGGATCGTAGCCGTTCAATTCTTCATTTTCCCGGTATCCCCACTCCCATTCCCTGTTCAAATATACCTTGTCGGTCGTGACATTCACAAAAGAACGTACACTCGGATGCGTACGGACGCATTCCAGAATGTTGACCGTCCCCATTACGTTCACCTCATAAGTGTAGACCGGATTGCGATATGATTCCCTGACAATAGGCTGCGCCGCCATATGGATAACGATCTCAGGTTCCGTTTCGTCAAATACCTGCTGCAGATGCGCCAAGTCACGGATATCTCCTGTCACGGAATTGATTTTATTCCCAATCCCGCAGAGTGCAAACACGCTCGGTTCCGTAGGCGGCTTAAGCGCATATCCTGTCACCAGTGCTCCCGCCTGCACGAGCAGCATACACATCCATGTGCCTTTGAATCCGGTATGCCCCGTAACTAAGACCTTTTTCCCTTTATAAAAATCTAATCCAAAGTCAAATTGATTCATTCTTTCTCTGTTTCCCCTCTTGTCATAAGGTTAATTTGTTTGGGTATGCCGAATTATACACCTTACTTTGCATATAGTTATTAAGCTATCGGATCAGACAAAATAAATCATCCGCATCAAATCCCACGCTGTCAACAATTGTCTGCGTTTTGCTGCTGTAGACCGTAATGTTGACGCCATTCACAACTTTTTTATATTCTGTATTGTCCACTACGAGTGTGTTGGCATAATCTGCTGTGTCTTCCCTCCACACCCTTCTCATACAAATATCATGTCCATCCGGTTTTATATACTTCTCTGCTTCCGCTCCACCACTGTACCATATCACTCCATCCATATCAGTATACCATATTCCCTGATGTTCGTCGCCGGATATATGAAAAGTATCCATAATTGCTTTCACATCTTCCATACCCGAGTGGCAGCTTCCGTCTATCGAAATAATATATGAATAACTTCCATTACCGACCTGAGACAGAAAGCTTTCCATATCGCTTGTTTCCGTCAATATCTGATTATCAATCTGCTCCTTGATAAACTCAGCATTATTCTCCCAGCTCTGATAACGGGAATCGCCTCTCCTATCCGAAATATCATATTTATTCTTTAAATATTCCCCAACCGCTTCGGAAAATTTTCGACTTCCCTTATAATTCAAGTGTCCTCCATCAGCCGCATCCGTCGCAAAATCAAGCTCCGTTTCCTGATAGCAAAGATTATAATTTTTAAAATCCACCCCATATTCTGCAGCGATCTCCTCCGCAGTGCGGTATAATTTCTGTTGCTCTTCAGTAATCTCTGCATATGGGCTTATTACAACCGTAATCGGAATGTTGTTTTCTTGTGCCAACTCAATAATCCTTCGATAATAGGTTTCCGTTTTTTGATAAAGCGGCACCCGCTCAGTCACATAACTCACATCCCGATTTTCCAGTCTGCTTGTGTTCATATTACATCCAAAGCCCTTCCAATCACGATATAGTGCCTTACCTTGATCCGGCAAAAAATCTTCACGCGAAAGCTCTGTATATCTGTTATGATACTGCACATATTCTAAAAAAAATTCTCCCCATCTCTCTTCGGGCGCACTTATTTTAATAGAGTCAATCTTATCTCCAGACCATTTTAGCCCAAAATTATTTTTAATTATTCTGCTGTCATCTATATATTCCCGTTGATAAGTTGTCAAATACCCTTCCAAAACAATCAGTTCCGGTTTCTGGGTCTTAAGCGCCTCCTTCAAATAGTAATACGTATTCCATAAGGGCTGGTCTGATCCTGCGAGTATATAAGTTGCCATCCCATAGTCGCTCCATAAAACCCCTGTGTTAAAACCTTCAAATGCGTGACTGCTTCCCAAAAATAAAACATCAACAGTATTATCTTCCAGCTCATAAAACTTAGTGCACCCATAAATTCCATCACCATATTTTACCTTAAAAATATGATTTGTTATATTTAAAACCGTTGCAAGAAGGATCAGAAAGCAGCTAATTCTTATGACTGTCTTTTTCATACCTCTCCTCCTTAAAATTGAAAATATATAAACTGCTGCGGATCAAATGACGGTCCGTACTCCCCAAAAATAAACAACATCAAAATCAGTACAATAATTACAGCCCATTCAAACCAGATATTCTGTTCTAACAAAAAGATATCTATCGTCTGCTTTTTGGCATACCGTACATAATCAACAAGGAACAAAAGCAATAGAGCAAAAACAAGTATGTTCATTTCTACCCTGTCAAGTCCAAGATTATATAACCCACCGTTAAATAGCAGCCATGGCGTTGGTTTTGTCAATATTCTCTTGATAAAGCGAAATGCATCTCTAATCGTGTCCGCTCTGAAAAAAATCCATGCAAACGTAACCATTGCAAACGTAACCATTGTCTGCAATAACCGATAACTAAAGCATGCGGTCTTAACCTTAAGAGCCTTACATACTCTATTGTAAGGCTCTGATAACATCTCTTCCGCAATCCGATAAACTCCGTGAATACCACCCCAGGCAACATATTTCCACGCTGCTCCATGCCATAACCCACTGACCAAAAAAACAATCATAAGATTTATCGCTTTACGAACTTCACCATGGCGGTTTCCGCCAAGCGGAATATATAAATAGTCCCTGAACCATGTACTTAACGAAATATGCCATCTATCCCAGAAATCTTTAATACTAACAGCAAAATAAGGTGCATTAAAGTTTTCCATAAGTTCAAATCCCATCACCCCGGCACTTCCGATCGCGATAAGAGAGTAGCTGGAAAAATCACAGTAAATCTGTATGGCAAAACCCACTGCTGCCACAATCAGTTCTGTGCTTCCATACATTCTATAATTATCAAATACCATATTTACTAAAATAGAAATCCGGTCTGCAATGACCATTTTCATGAACAATCCCCAAATCATTAAGATTGCGCCTGCCGTCACTCTTCTGGCGTTCCACAACTTAATATTTTCAACGGAGCGGATTTGTTTCAATAAATTCCCAGATCTTTCGATCGGTCCTGCCACCAGCTGTGGAAAAAAAGAAACAAACAATGCATATCTGATCAGATTTTTTTCCGCCTTAATCCTGCCCTTAAAGACATCTATAACGTATCCGAGCGCCTGAAATGTATAAAATGATATTCCAACTGGCAAAAGTAGATTCGTTCTTCTATTAAAGTTTCCTATATGAAAAATCTGCATGCCATAATCGATTAATTCCAGAATAAAATTGCCATATTTAAATACTATCAAAATCAAAAGATTGACAACCAGAGCAATTATCAGGACATATGCCGCCCTAATTTTGCCCCTACCCACACACAGATATTCTTCGGTCCGGGACTTTATTCTTTCTATTCCAATTCCGCATAAGAACGTAACGACCGTGGAAAAACCAATCAGCAATGCATATTGTGGGTTCCAACTCATATAGAAATAATAACTCGCCACCAAAAGCCATATGCTTCTCAATTTCTTAGGCACAACAAAATAGATTGCTACTACGATGGGGAAAAAAAGCATAAAATGAGTCGAGTTAAATTGCATGATATCTCCTCTCCCGCTATGCACCTACCGCACTAATCAGCGTCTTCGCCATATAGTCGATCATCTCGTCCGTCATGCCCGGATAAACGCCGATCCAGAACGTATCCTCCATAATACGGTCTGTGTTCGCCAGTTCACCCACGATCCGATACCCCTCGCCTTTTGCTCTCATTTCATCAAAACACGGATGTTTCGTCAGATTGCCTGCAAAAAGCATTCTGGTCTGGATGCCGTGAGCCTCCATATACGGTACAACCTTACCGCGGCTTACGCCTTCTTTGCAGGTAACCATAAAACCAAACCAGCTTGGATTGGAGCTCTCACAGGCTTCCGGCAGAATCAGCTTGTCCGTAATGCGCTCTGTCTCATCCGCCGCCAGAAGCACTGCCTTTAACCTGTCAAAATTATGCCGTCTTCTCTCCACGAAAGAAGGAAATTTCTCAAGCTGTGCACAGCCGATCGCCGCCTGCATATCTGTAGCTTTCAGATTATATCCGAAATGAGAATACACATATTTGTGGTCATATCCAAGCGGCAGTTCACCATATTGCCTGTCAAACCGGTGTCCGCACAGATTATCTCTTCCTGACGGGCAGACGCAGTCACGCCCCCAGTCTCTGAAAGACCGAATGCACTTATGGAGCAGCGGATTGTCCGTATATACCGCACCGCCCTCACCCATTGTCATGTGATGCGGCGGATAGAAGCTGGAAGTACCGATATCACCGAACGTACCTGTCAGTTTCGTTGTTCCGTCTATTGTATATTCCGAACCTAGGGCATCACAGTTGTCCTCCACCAGCCAGAGGTTATGCTTCCTGCAAAATTCACTGACTGCTTTCAAATCAAACGGATTTCCAAGCGTATGTGCGATCATGACCGCTTTCGTCTTCTCCGACAACGCCTCATCTAACATCGTCACGTCAATATTATACTGCGGGATAGTTACATCCACGAACACAGGCACTGCGCCGTACTGAATCATAGGCGCCACCGTTGTAGGAAAGCCTGCCGCTACGGTGATGATCTCATCCCCCCGCTTAATTGCCCGCTCTCCCAGAAGCGGCGAAGTCAGCGCCATAAAAGCAATAAGGTTTGCCGATGAACCGGAATTCACAAGAGAGCAGAATTTCACACCCAGATACTCCGCCATCTTCTTCTCAAATTCATCCGTATACCTCCCCGCCGTCAACCAGAATTCCAGCGCGCTGTCCACCAGATTGACCATCTCTGCGCTGTCATAGACTCTGGACGCATAGGGAATCCTCTGCCCTTCCTCGAAAGGTTTCTTTACATTGTGATAGGTGTCACAATAGTCTTTCACCAAATTTAATATTTCTTCCTTTGCCTGTTGTTCTGTTTTCTGATTCATGCTTTCCTCCCTACCAGATTTTCCAAGGTGCCTTGCCGTCGCTCCATAAACCTTCCAGATACGCCCGGTCGTGTACCGTATCCATCGGCGACCAGAATCCGGGATGTCTGTACGCTGCCATCTGTCGATCCTTCGCCAGCCACTCAAATGGCGAAGCCTCCAGCATCTCGGAGCCGTCTCCCAGATACTCAAACACCTCTCTGTTAAGCACCATAAAACCGGCATTGACCCACGACTGGTCCTTTCTCGCTTTTTCCTTAAAGCTCTCGATCATATCGTTATCATCTATCTTAATTGCACCAAAACGCCCTGCCGGCTGAGTAGTCGTGATCGTAGCAATCCTGCCATGCGACTCATGAAAGGCAAGTAACGCCGGAATATCCACATCGGCCACACCGTCCCCATAAGTCAGCATAAAACTCTCATCTTCTCCAATATAATCCCGTATCCGCAAAATCCGGCCGGCAGTCAAGGTCTCCAGTCCGGTATTCGCCAATGTCACCTTCCACGGTTCAGCCGTAGAATTGTGATATTCCCTTGATTTGTCCTGAAGACTGAAAGTGGCATCTGACTGATACATATAGTAATGGATAAAATAATCCTTGATCATATGCCCCTTGTAACCGCAGCAGATAATGAAATCATTATAGCCGTAGGCGGAATATATTTTCATAATGTGCCACAGGATCGGTCTGTCCCCAATCTCTACCATCGGTTTTGGCTTTATGACCGATTCTTCACTGATGCGGCTTCCTTTGCCGCCCGCTAAGATGACTACTTTCATTTGCGCTTTCTGTTTCCCTTTCTTTGCAATCGCTATCCTCTGTTTCAATGCACTCCATGCAGACATATATTTATTGCTGTTCCAGCACGATCCGCGTCCCATATACAACACGATATGCCGGCTTATCATACAAGCTTTGATGATTAATAACTTCCGGCTCGTAGAATTTCGGATTCAGATCCGTCGGATAAGCCGGAACCGATATCTCCTCCATGCCAACCTTTCTGGCCAGCCGGATATGCTCACGCCATACATCCGCTGTCTGGTGCACTGTCATAAACTCCGAACAGTTTCCTGCTACAATAATCAGGACAACTGCCAGACTGATTCCGGCGGATACCTGCCTGATGATGTTGATCTGTCTTTCCTTCGTCACATAATACTTAACAACGCACCGCCACCACTCGCACAGTATCCTGACCACTCCGATGATCAATAGTACGTTTGCCGCCAGCATACCGTAGTTTACTACCCGCGCAACAAGCCCCCATGTAACAGCGGACATCGCAAAACCGAGAAACCATTCCAGATTATGAGCGACTGCCACAATTATTTCCCTCCATGTCAATATCCTTTTATGCAGCAGCACAATGATGGCAAGCGTCAGTATAGGAATTACAATAATCGGAAGTATCCATACTTTATAGGCTACAAAAGTATGAATATATATACTGTTAAATAATCTTCGTCCCAACGTTACCGTTCTCAACGTAGATTCATGGCTCTGCGATGCACGGTTAAAATTGCCGGGTGCAAAAAAACAAATACAGAATCCTGCCAGGTATCCGATATACATAAACAAATACCGGATTGATATCTTACGGTGATTTTCTAACCAAAACCTCACTAACTGCGTCAGCAAAACTGCACCGAAAATGACACCGTATGCTTCATGTGAAAGACCTGCCAACAGACCGATCGCATTGATTCCTATGAGTCTGTTGATGGTTAATTCTTTATGTGTTGTCTGTCTTTCCGCCTCAACATCTGCGGTCTGTCCAAAAGTCCGCCGGATTAACATGTAGAAAACCAGATACAAGATTACCGATACCACATAAATGTTAGTAAACACGTACATCAACAGTCGTGTCATATACGCATAGGAATAACTCGGTACAATGAATAGCAACACTCCGGTCAACAGAATTAACACCGGTGCATTCATTCCAGCCCTCATACTGCCACAGATCACTTGTATCGTAAGCAGGAACAAAACAAGTACTATCGTTGCGACATAGAAACTAAAAAGAATCCAGTTTACTCCGTCAGGAAGTGAGAACATCCACCGAATCAGTGACGCAATCACTCTGCTAATCACCCTTCCGTCCCATGTAGCGTACGCACTCTCTATTTTCCTCCATGTGGCGATCAGAGAATAATCCAGATTCAACGTACACTCTCCTTCCACAACACGATCATCCAAATACGTATTGTCCGGATTATTGGACACCAGCCATCCCACATCGTCTCCGTAAAGCGGAACATCATAACGCAGAAAGAAAAGCCAGAACGCCAGGAACGTTATGATAATGGCACTGCATATATTTCTGTAAATGCTCGTTTTCTCCATCGCCATCCCTTTCTGTCAGCGCCTCATATCCGCTTATACCGCATATCACCCCACTGTACTATTTTCTTTTCATCAGATAAAACTCAACATTCTCATTATAACTGTAAGTTTTTTCTATATAGAACAGACTGCTTACATATTCTGCAACATCCTCATACCTCTCAAACGTTTTCTTAGAGGTAATAATAGTATCCTCGGACTCCAGATCTCCGTATATCTTGCTCAGAATCGCATCCTGCGTGATAAATACATCGGCCCAGTCCGTTGTATAGCTTCTTGTTTTCCATCCTAAAATGCTATACAGCTCCGGAATATCAATACCAAATGCATAAGTATCCTCCGCCGCATCCTCTATGATTTGATCTCTCAGTTCCAAAATCTCCTGCTTGGATGAATCTGCTCTGTCATACAGAGCATTTCCAAAGTGGAGCAACTCTCCGGCAACAAGTGCAACTAATACAAGCAATGACAACGTACGCATAGTCCTGCTTATCATCGAACCATAATCGCTGCACTTAAATCTACCGACTACTCCGCCAATGCATATAATCGCTTCATAATAGCAGATCGTCAGATTCATATAAGTCGCCCGATTCATGAAATAAGTCATAAGACCCAGTCCCATAACGGCTGTGGCCGCATAGATACATTCCTTCGGATCGATCTTTTCCCTGCACAGAATCTTAAGTCCCAGCATACAGACCTCACCGAGGAAAAGAAACGTCACTGCCATCCATGGCCAGATTCCCGCCCATAGCCCCAGCATAAGCGCATCAACCATGTATCTTTTACTAAACAGCGGGAACATGAATGCCTGCCACGTGATCCATTGTCCTCCGACAGCAATATTATACAATCCAATCACCATATAAGCAGCCGGAACACTAGTGATCATCACAAGACATTCCAGAATGATCTCCCATATTTGGGTGCCCTCCCTTGCATAGAGCCCGGCAATACCCTGGGAAATGGCATATACCAAATATCCAATCAGACAGACAATTCCACTCTCCTTATTCCATACCACCGATAAAACCAGGATCAGCCAAGTAATTACACGATACGCATATCGCTTGAAAGTGCCAGTATTATTATTCTTCTGCTTATTCAGAAATACCATCCACGCAATGAGAATTACAGGGCATAGGATCCGCATAGGGTACAACTGCCAGTAATTGCTTTTTCTAAAGATATAGACCCACAGAAGAGAAGCTACACACAGAATCCGAATATCTTTATGTTCGATCAGATTGTGAATCACATATATGCACAAACCGATAGATACCATCGTCAGAAAGGCCATTACTCCACTCAGACACAGATATTCTCCTCTGCCGAAAAATTTCATTGGAATCGCCAACAATAGAGCATAATTGCCATACACGGAATTCGTAATATCTCCGTAGGGTGCACCGTGCATCACATTGTATACGGAATTAAATACCGCACTGCCATGAAAATAATCCGCACTCATATATTCCGGAAAATGATTCAGGAAACCACCGCTACAGATAATCAGCACATAATACAGACCGGTAATATACCGCGCGGCCTTCTCATCAATCTTGAGATTATCTGCCACCATTTCGTAAAGCAGTGCGAGTATAACCAGAATTACCAGTACAATGACTGTCGGATACATATGCCATAAATAAGTATCTGCACTTCCGTACGCAACCTTTGTATCCTGCCTCCAGCAGATATACATAAAAGGCAGCAGACTGATACATGAAATGCTGCAAAGTATATTCAGCAAATGCTCATGTGCAAAGATCCTGAGTCGCAGTATCGCATTTGCAGACAAATATACGATCAAGAAAGTAAGACACATGGCGGCGTACTGTGCGAGACTGCTGCCTCCGATCTTCTCCTGAATAAAACCACTCCGGTTGACGATATTATACACAACGATGGAGGCCATGGCGGCTCCCCAGATCGATATAAAATTTTTCCTGTTTCGATTAAGTGATTCTGTTTGCATTTCTACTTTCATTCTGAAATATTGACTCCCGATTTATTTGGATCATTTTGTACAACCATTGGCTCCTGCCGCTTCATATGGCTATATTTTCCATTCAGTTCCGGAACTGCCCAATCTATGATAAAGCACAGCGGAATACAAATAACAAAACAGCATAGTGTAACCGTTATAGGAAATAACTGGCCTCCATACCTCATATCCTGAATAGGCTTGCACCACGGCTTGACAAAAGTAAATAGAATATGGTGAACTGCCATAATGACGAGGGAAAATCTGCCCATATAAGCAAACAGTCGGACTTTTTGAAACAACATTGCAATCATTAGGAGTGCCAGACTGCCCGCAATGGCTCCGCCAAGAAACAGATCATATCGACCATATGCACCCAACGCCATAACCACACCTTGATATCCTAATTTATTTAAATACGGAAGATTCAGCGTAACGAGTACATACGCGATAACAAATAATATCATTCCCAAGACAAGCTTAACACAAACCGGTTTCTTCTCCCAGTAGTCCCCGAATACCTCGGAATACCTTTCTCCGATTATCATAAACAAACAGCCGGAAAATGCAATATCAAATCCAAAAAAGCTAGGATACGGGTTACACCACAAGCTGACAATGCCACATATGACCATCGCCAGCAACGACAATCCTATTCTACCCGCTCTGTTGCTTATTCGAGAACGTATATTAACATATACCTGAAACACCAAAACAGCGACAAACATACATGGCAAAAACCATAACACTGCATTGGTACTCGCCTGGCTTAACGAATAATTACTTCCGAATACCACACCCTTCAAAAAATTTACATTAATGGAAGATGCACAGATCATCGCCCACAAACCATAGGGAACCAGTAACGATTTCACTTTTTTCAGAAAGAATTCCCACACCTCTTTGAATGATCTGAGCGGTCTCTTGGAAGAAGCAATCCCATAGAGCACGAAAAAAACCGGCATAAAAAATGCGGTAATAGTTCTCCTGATAGGATTATGGACAATCGATGAATGTACATAAATCACAGTTAAAACCGCAAACAGCTTCGCCACATCCAGATAATTTTTCCTCTCCACCAAAACCGTTCCTTCCATCATGCGATACCTTCTTTATCCGATCTATAACGTCTTGATCAGCCCCTGCGATAAATGACATTACCGTCCTTAATCGTCATAATCACATTTATATCCTTGATCTCCATCGGATCCACATCTAATGGCGAGCGATCCAGCACGACCAGGTCGGCGCGCTTTCCTGCCTCGATACTCCCCTTGGATTCTTCTTCGAAATATTCATATGCCGCTTGTATCGTTACCGCTTTCAGCGCTTCATATACGGATATCTTTTGTTCTGCTCCGATCACTGCTCCGCCCCGGCTGGTTCGATTGACTGCGCACCAGACTGAATGCAGCATGTTGGGTTTCGTTACCGGGGTATCCTGATGGAAATTGACGATCACCCCTCTGTCCAGAGCATCTTTGACCGGACTGATATGATTACCGCGCTCTCCTCCGAAATTCTTCATATGAATGTCGCCCCAGTACCACACATGTCCTACGAAAACAGAAGCAATCATCTTAATCCGCGCCATCCGATCCAACTGATCATTCCTCACCGTCTGACAATGAATCATGACCGGACGCAGATCCTCGCCACATTCCGCTTCCTGCTGTGCCTTCTCATACAGATTCAGGAATTGTTCACTGGCCGCATCCCCGTTACAGTGAACCAATATCTGCTGCCTTTCCTCTATCGCAAGTCTGATCCATTTTAACGCCTCCTCGTCAGAAAGCCACGGATAACCGCAATATCCTTCTTCACCTCCCAGATACGGCTCCGACATCCATGCAGATCTTCCTTGCGGCGATCCGTCAAGAATGAGTTTATATCCGCCTATCTTCAGATGATTATAATATTTTCCGTTCAGATGTGCAAACCTCTTCCGCACCTCGGTGCCTCCTGCCGTCAACAGTGGGTAAGAAACTACATCCACCTGAAGCTGCTGTCCCTTCGCCATCTGATCTAACAGCATAACATCCTGCATGGATGAAGCACCGTCCTGAACAGTCGCTATACCATTCTCTATATAGATCTGCTGCATTAGGCGCATCATGGCCGCAATATCGTACTGCAAGTGCCCTGCCATCGCTTTCTGGATCTGCTGCAGCGCTGCCTCCTCCAAATATCCGTTAGGTTCGCATCCGTCAGTGCGCCGGCCGATCAGCCCGCCCTCAGGATCGGGTGTGTCTGCACCGATTCCTGCCAACCGTAATGCCGCCGAATTTGCGCAGGCCAGATGACCGGAAACATGCATAATCAATATAGGAATTTCCTGATCCGCTTCATCCAGAACATCTCTGTCCGGGTGCCTTTGCTCCTCTAGGAAATTATGGTCATATCCATATCCGATCAAAGGTGCGTTTCCAGCATTCTGTCTCTTCATAACAAAATTTTTCAGCACGTCAATGATATCGCTAAACGATGTACATTCCGTCAGATCTGCACAGAGCGCCATCTGTCCATTCATCACCATATGGCTGTGAGCATCAATGAACGCGGGCATCAAACATTTACCTTCCAGATCAGCCATGGTACAAGATTCACCTGCCATAGATCTGATGTCCTCCAGACTGCCTGCCGCCACGATCAGACCGTCCCGTACAAGTACTGCTTCCACTGGGTTTTCGACGAAATCCTGTTCGGACATTGTTATAATCTTTCCATTATAATATAATTGCTCCATCCCACTTTCCCTTTACTCTGCTTTATTTCCAATGATACGACTTCCTGCCCCACGATTTTGTCACTTTTAACAGAATCAGATAAACTATCACGCAAACAAACAGTCCGATCATCGTGACACCCAATGTTAAGCTGTCTGCTGCATATGCCAGAATCAGTATATAAATCGGCGTGCATGCCAGCATTACCAGATTCATTGCACCCAGCTCTATACTCGTTGTCGTTTTAAATTCAGGATCTATAATCCTGACAAGCGCGATACCACTTGGTACAGTCCCGGTACATGTACCGTACAGTCCGAGCGTCCTCTCGAAATCGTTACTGCCTCCGATCCGCTGTCCGAAATAGAAGCAGACTCCAAAAGTCACGGCAGTTATGACAATGACTACCACAATGATCGGCAACAGCCACCTACTGATGATATTGACAGACACCGCCATAAAAGCGCACACGACCAGATAGTCTGCCGTCCATCCGGTGATCTTACTCTGCAGTACATTCTCCTGCAGGAAATCTAAATTCAACTTCTTCATAATCCACTTCACAATATACGCAGCATACATGCCGTTCATAAACATCATACTGCTCATGGACGTTCCCAGAAATCCGGGTATGTAAGACAAAATATGACCAATTCCCACTGCCAGCACATAACATACGCCAATCAATGCAAAATGAAAGGCCAACGTCTCTATATTGCTGTTACAGGTAGTATCCTTGACCATGTATTCCGTCTGCTCCTCTTTACGGAAATATCCTTTCAGGATGGCCTCGTCTATCTTACCGCAGTTCTTGGCAATACCACGTTTGACACCGAGCTTAGCAGCCGGAATGCCGATCAAAAAAGCGACGATAAATCCAACCGAGGCAAATGTGATCGCTACCATGGAGGCATTACTCCACCCATACTGTTCGAAAATAGCCCCGTAAGCGGCCGACTGTCCCGGTCCCTGACAGAACGCAAACTGAATTAACATCCCATAGCCCGGAAGCATATCCGTAACACCGCTCATAAAATACAATATTCCCGTCGCGACTAGCGGTGTCAAAGCATATAACAGACACCAGACTAACCCCATCGATACCGCTCCCTTTACTACATTTTTTGCATTGCTGTTTTCTCCCTTCGGCGTGCTTGTCAGGCTGATGGAAATAAAGGACACCGTAAATAGATGATTCACAACGGAAGTGAACATTTCCATGTCCGTACCGACATCAATTCCGGTCTCCATCGTCACATTCATAAATATAATACCGAGTATTCCCGCAATTACACTTGTGGGCACTAGCATGTTTCGTAAGGCCGGTATCTTAGCGCGTAGAAACATACCAATACACAACATAATACTTGCCCAGCCAAAAGCCAACATAAAGCTCATCTCTACATCCCCCTCATTCCCTAAAGCACGCTTTCATTTGCTAACCGCACCATATCCTGCCTGATTCCCTGTCCGGTGATAATCTGCTGAACCACCAACTGGGGAAATGGGTTGACTTCAATGACCGTCCACCCATGTGCCGTCAATGCAAGGTCAAAACCGATAAATCTGGCGTAAGAGGAAATCTCGTCCATCACCTTACCTGCCAGATCAAGCAGTTCTTCCCATGCGGGAATCCGAAAGCCGGGAATAACTTCCCCACTGTCGGGATGAAGTATATATCGATTGCCATATGAATCGTAACCGCACGTAAACACATATCCGTTGCTCTCATCGATTCTGGCTCTGATTGCTCCGCTGTTATTATCTACAAAACTGCCGCGCTGTCCCATGCGGAACATAGACTGTACGAAGTGGTCTCTACCCTGTCTGTCACGCAGCGTGATCAGTCTTACCGTATTGGCAGACTGCGGATGGAATTTCGCCAAAATTTCATCCTGACGGATCAATTCATCCGCCATACCGCCGCCCTCCGCACACAGTCCCTTATACAATGCTTCCACATCTGTTTCTTTAGACACCTCAATCTTCCGAATGCCTTCTCCACAGGAAGACCGCAGCGGCTTAAACACAAACTCCGTCTTACCGTCTATAAACTCACGGAATGACTCATAATCTAAATTCCCGTTATACCCCCCCCAATCAAAAAACAGCTCCTGCCAAAATATTGCCCTATCTGCTGGTACATCTGCCATTTATTGCGAATCTTTTCATATTCATCAAAATTATAACAGGATCTGAATATGACAAATCGCTCCTTATCACCTATATATTGGTTACGCCCTTGATCATTCTTCCAATAGAATTGAAACTGGAAATACTCCTCAGGTGCAATTCCATATATTTCACAGCTTGCGTAGATATCTGCTTCCAAATATTTCCTCTGCACAGCATCCAGATTCGGAGCAAACTGATCAAATGCCTGATCCATATTATGCCAGAATTTTGCCTCCTCCTTATTTCTGTCTGCAAACCGGTCATAAAACTCCTGCTTTGCAGTGAACGAGTCCGGTGCTTCCAACATTCTCATAACAGCCTCGCGTCTGGCTGGATCACCGGAATCTGATTGATATTCGACAAAATGTGCCTGCTCATTAAAATACGTCATCTTTTCTTATCGGTCTCCTATCCTCTATATTGTTTATGATTCTTCTTTTTCTGTTCTGTCATCGGTGCCTTTGTCATCAAAATTAAGCTTCTCCCCGACAATCACTCTCGGCTGTTTGGAAATCTTCCGCAAAATCACACCCACATATTCGCCTATGATACCCATAAAGAGTAGCTGCACCGAACCCAAAAACATCATACCGATCAGCGTCGGTGCCGAACCGGTGGGAAACCAATCCCACATAGTTAATTTCATGATTAAATAGACAATTCCTATGATAAAGCTGATTACAGACATGCAAAAACCAAGCACCGTCATCAACCGAAGCGGCGTCGTCGAAGTGTTGATCATAGAGTTCAATGCAAACGTCAGATATCTCCACACATTATAACTTGACTTGCCACTCTTGCGCTTCTGCTGCACATACTGAATCATTTTCACCGGATAACCCATATCAGCAATGGCATTTCTTAACACGATGTCGTCATCCGTCTTCACCCACTCCTCCAGAACCTCCCTGTCAGCCAAAAGAATACCTGACATATGCGCATACTGGGGCACATCTGACAACAGATTGATAATCCGATAGAAAAGACTGCGCAGAAAATACTTGATCTTCCCTTCCTCAGATGCGATCTTCTGCCCTGCTACCACCTTATAACCTTCTTCCCAATATTTCACAAATTCCGGAATCAGCTCAGGCGGCTCTTGAAAATCACAGGGAATCTGGATGTAAATATCTCCACTGCAATAACGTCCCGTATTATGCCCGGAGCGTCCGCCGGCACCGTAATTTCGATTATTCATCAGCACCTTAATGTGTGGATCGGCGGCAGCAAGTTCACGCAGATACTGTTTCGTCGCATCAGTAGAACAATTATCGGTAAAAATAAGCTCATAGTCATAATCTAACTGCTGCATGATCTCTGTCAATTTTTCCGCCATCGGTTTTACGTTGCCTTCCTCATTATAGCAGGGAACAGCAACACTGATCTTTTTTCTCATAGACACCCTTCCAATCCGTATCCTACATCCGTTTCAGGATACCTCATCCTATATTTGTGCCAGATATCGCAGACTTCTCGCAAAGCCCTCCTCCACAGTCGTCTTCGCTTCCCATCCCAGTCCTTGCAGCTTGTCCACATTGACCGGAGTAAGACGTTTGACAGGACTTGCGCAGTAGCCCTCATCCGTTCTCTTCTGAAATTCGACTCTAAGCCCCTTCTCCGGGAAAACCTCTGTCAGAATCTCTGCCAGTCTCCTGACGCTGACATATGCTTTCGGATTACCGACATTATAGCATTCACCCGCTGCGCCTTCCAACAAGATCTTAAACAGCGCCGCCACGGTATCTCCCAGATAACAGAATGCTCTGCGATCCTCCCCGTCACTCTTTAATACAATATTATTCCCGTTTAGAATATTATTGGCAAATTCAGAGAAAACCCGCTTATCATTTCTGACATCCATTGTCGGTCCGTAAGTATGATGTATCCTTGCGATCCTGACAGGCAGGCCAAATTCCCGGAAGTATGCGCTGCACATCGCCTCACCGCACCTTTTGCTTTCTCCATATATATTACCTGCCGCCAGCCAGTCCAGACTGCCTACCGTCTCCTCACGGATTCCCTCTGCCTCATCCACACTTCCGTAAACACTGCCTGAACTAAAAAACAGAAATCCTTTCAAAGAATGCTCTGCCCCATACCTTAACAGTTCGTATGTGCCAACCACATTCGGCAGCATCGTCTCGACCGGCATCTTTCCGTAATACTGCGGGCTTGCCAGACTGGCCGCGTGCACAATATACTGCAGAGGCTCCTGTACTGTAAGCGGTGCGTTGATATCTCCCTGAAGAAGATGAAAATATTTCCTGTCCAAATAATGCCCGAACCGTCCTCGCGCCTTATCAATGCTGCGAATCCCCGCATATATCTCTATGTGATAATTATGCATTTCGTTTAGATAAATAAGAAACATCACAAAATACGAGGCAATCATTCCCGTTGCTCCCGTCACGTATATTCCGGATCCGTCCAGCTTGTCCCACGCCGTCCGGGACTGATAAATCTCCTGCATATCTTCTAAAATAATATTGTTTTGCAAAAAACCTTCCCTACACTCCATTGCGTCTTCCTCACTCTTCACTGCCACTGACCAACGGAATATACATGTTTTCTTTCAGTTCTTCCCTGTCAAGGAACGGCGCCATATCCTCAAGAGGCATGGAAGCCATCCTGCCATCCGCCAATCTGCGGCTCGATGCTTTCGGCATTGTTACCTGAGTCTTAGTAACAAATACCTGACAGATCGCATACGTCTCGCATGCAAGGAAGCTTCGCAGCGTGTCCTCCAGATCATGCACATTCCTTGATTCAAAATAAGGATACTCATAGGCATGTGCAATCTTAGAGAGATCCGGAAAACTTAAATCTCCGCTCTCCTCACCGATTCCCACATGGGTATGTTCCTTAAAGAAGGAGTTCTGAGTGATCCGAATAGAATGATATCCCTCATTATTAATCACCACAATATGAACCGGAAGTCTGTTCTGTTTGATCGTCTGGAGCTCCTGCAGATTCATTTGAAATCCGCCTTCACCCGTGATCAGCACCACCGGTTTGCCGTCATTCGCCAGACAGGCTCCAATGGATGCCGGCAGGCAATATCCCATAGGTGACGTAGAGTGATTCGTAATCACCCGCTGCCCTCTTTTCATGACTGCCGCCTGTCTGCATATTACGCGGGAATTTCCTGATGTTGTAACATAAACGGCATTTTCAGGCATCAGTTCAGAGAGCGTCTTATAGAAAACATAGGTGCTCCCCCTTCCATCGGGTGTCTCATATTTATCCGGCGTAACTACGGGATATTTCTCCACCCATTCTCTGCACTGCCTGATCCACCCGCTTCGCTCCGGAAGCCTCTCCTGCAAACCCTTAATTTCCTCGATCAACTGCTCAATAAAGTCCAGAGCATCCGCACAAACCGGCAGATCTATATTCAGATATTTCCGCTTCAATTCTTCCGGGTCCACATCGACCATAATCTTATATGCAGCTCTTGCCCATGTATCCGTATTATATCCGGTCTGTTTATAGCTTAAGCGGCTCCCGATTGAAAGAAAGAAATCACTGTTCTGAACCGCAAAATTCCCTGCCCTGTCGCCGGTTGCCCCCGGACGGCCCGCATACAGCGGATGGTCGTTGGGAATGCAGTCTAACGTCGTCATTCCCGTAGTCACCGGAATGCCGAGTAAATCCACTAATTCCATAAACTTCTCATATGCACCTGCAAGACGCACACCCATACCGCAATACAAAACCGGTCTTTCAGACGCTTTCAGTTTCTCCAGAATCAAAGATAGCACCGTCTTGTCAAAACACGGCTTTTCTTCATATCCCTCTGCTGCAGCATCGAATCCATATAAATCATCCGTCTCAACAACCGCCGCCTGAATGTCTAACGGAATATCCAGCCAGACCGGTCCCGGACGTCCGGTTCTTGCGAGGAAACATGCTTTCTCGAGCACATACCGTATCCGCATCGGATCTGACACCATCTCACATAACTTCGTCATACCTGCCACAGACTTACAGATATCATACTCCTGCTCACCGTTTGTCCGCAGCTCAAGTCCCTGCCCCCTCACTGTCAGCGGATATCGGACCTGTCCGGAAAACAGAATCATAGGGATAGAGCCCATATATGCACACAGGCAGCCTGTGATCGCGTTCGTCGCTCCCGGCCCGGACGTCACACAGACCGCCGCCATCTGATTGTGTACTCTGGCATACGCTTCCGCCGCGATCGCCGCTGCCTGTTCATGATGATGATAGACTACATGCAGACCATCTTTATGTCCGAACGCGTCGTTAAGGTGCATGGCGCCTCCCCCGACCACTTCAAATAATCTGGTAACATTATGTTCCACTAAATAATCCGCAATATAATCTGCAACACGCTTTTTCACAGATCATTCCTCCTGTCATTAGTTCATTCGATCCCTTATTTATTCTTCTTATATTGATTTTCAATATATTTTCTCTTTCCTGAACTCAGCACCGGAATCTCATCTACATACTCAAAATAAATTTCTGCATCTGCACCCAGCTCTTCACAGATCAGGCCGCGTATATATGCCTCATCAGCCTGCTCTCCATTAATGACGAAACGATATGTTTTCTCTCCCGTCTGGATGAATTTCCACTGGCTGATATTTTTGATTCCCCACATTTTATTGGTAAGTAGAAACGGCGATACCGGTTCCCCGTTGGTTGCATACAATAAATCGGATCTTCTGCCATCAATTCGGGTAAAATACTGCTTGTACCTTCCCCCACTTTTTTTAATGGTTTTTCGTACTACAATATCCCCGTTTTCATAACGTATGAGCGGAAAGGCATAATTGTACAAATCTGTAATCACCAATCTTCCAAGCTCTCCGTCTTCCGCCGGAATATCCTCTTCCAACTTAAGAACTTCAAGATATACACCGCTTGTATCCATGTAATAGTCATCCCCGTCCTTCGACTGAACACCTATTGTACCGAATTCTTCCGCGCCATATACCGAACTTACCGTACACCGGAACTGCTCCTGCAGTTGTTTTCTGACCTTCGGTGCCATAGCCTCCGATATGGGCGTAATAGATTTCACTTTATATTTTGAGCAGTCTATTTGTTTATCCTTGATAAATGCGGACAACATTGCCAGAGATGAGGCATATCCTACAATGGATTTCACGCGCTTGCGCGCAATCAGGTCACAAATCTCCTGTAAGTGTTCATCATCCATGTTCGCTGTATTGATCGGAAGCAGATTCATCATGGTTCTTTCCACCAGTCCCTTCTGCACCCGATTGACCCACACACGTAAAAACAACTGTTTATCACCGATCTGATAATCAGCCAGTGTATTCAGGAAAATACTCGCGGCATTCCTTCTCCTGCTCTTTCTCCGATCGTACATGATCTCAAGCGGCGTACCGGTTGAACCGCTCGTACACTCCAGATGGCACTTCGGGTCCACCGCATACTCTGACGACACAAAATCATTCCATCTTTGCTGATAAGCAATCTTATTTACGATCGGAAATTTATGCAGATCCAGAACCCCTTTATAAGCAGTGTAAAATGCCGTAGTATCTGCCGCATGCTTCAGGAGTTCTTCTATTTTGCACTGCACTGTGCGCTCATCTGTTCCATTCATGTAGGCAGCTCTTACTTCTTTATAGAATTTCCAGTGTTCTCCCTGCATAAGCAGTCTGTCATATATCCAAAACCCTTTTCTTCTCACCCAAGACCCAAAATCCATTTATTCTCCTCTGCCCTTTTTCATCAAAGCCGCCCTTATAGCAATAGAGCACATCGCCGCCTAATAATTAAAAAGCAAAAAAATCATTCCTTGTCGCTTATTTCCTGAACACATATTTCTTTAATGCTGTAAGGACTGTCAACATGTATCCCATAATATGTCTTCATCAGTATCTCACTCATCAATCCGAATACAAACAGGAGCAAACCGATCACAACAAAGAATATCGTCATCAACGGCGGCAGAATATTATTGGACATCTTCTTCCCCATGATCCATAATGCAACCGACCAGACACCGCATATTCCTCCTAATCCCAGAAAAAGCATGCCTAACCCACCAAGTATGTGAAGCGGCCTTGCCGCATACTTGTTCCAGAACCACACAGATATCATATCCACAAAACCTTTGATTGTCCTATGCCAGTTGTATTTCGTACGCCCTGCGGTCCGCTCTCTGTGATTGACTATTATCTCACCCACCTCAAAGCCTTTCATTTTCAGAATCGCCGGAATAAAACGGTGTTGTTCGCCATACAAATTGATTCCGTGAAAGCACTCACGGCGATATACCTTCAGGGAACATCCACTGTCATGAATTCCGTCATGGACTAACAAATAGCGGAGTGCATTAGCACCTCTGGAGATAAATCGCTTCATAAAGGTGTCTTTCCTGTTCTTACGCCATCCAGAAACAATGTCCAGTTGATTGCTCAATAAGTAATCTAGCATCTTAGGAATATCCGCAGGGTCATTCTGCCCGTCACCGTCCAACGTCACGATAAATTCCTTGGAGCTGTTTTTAATCCCTGCATCCATAGCCGCAGTCTGTCCAAAATTCTTGCGGAACCGTATATATTTAAGCGGTACCAGAGTTCTGCATATTGCATCGGTTTGATCAGAGGATCCATCATTAATGAATATAATCTCATAATCATATCCGGACTTCTCACATACATCCTTGATTTCTCTATGAAGCTTCTCTACATTTCCTTCTTCATTATAGACAGGTACAACCACTGAAATCCCGATCTGACCGCCACTGCTTTTCTTCTCCTCGGTTACCATGTTCTTTTCTCCTTGTCAACAAAATATTGTTCACCTGTGACAGTACATATTATTTTTCCGCATTCAGCCACGGCGCCACCCCCGCATTCCACAAATTCTCCATATTAAACCTGTCATGATGCGTTTCAACAGGTGCCCAGAATCCTTGATGCTTATAGGTAATCAATTGCTCTTTATCTGCCAACTTTTCTTGCAAAAGTCTGTTCAGATTATAGTTGCCATTAAGAATACTGAAAATCTTACGGTTAAATATATACAGGCAGGCGTTGATCCACGCCTGATCGTTGCCGGATGCTTCAGAACCTCTTATCAAATATCCCTCCGAGTCGATCTCAATCGCCGCGTTACGCCCGGTCGGTCTCGCTACTGCCATTGTTGCTAGTTTCCCATGCTCCTTATGGTATACCAGCATTTCATTCATATTAATGTCGGAAAGGCAGTCTCCGTATGTGACAATAAAGGTATCATCCTGAATATACTTCTCGATCTGCGCTACCCTCAGCCCAGTCTCGCTGTACAATCCGGTATCCACCACCGTCACCCTCCAGTCTTCTGTGCGGTTTTTATGGATTTGTACCGTATTGGTCTGCAAATCGACCGTAATATCTGACTGATAAATATAATAATCCATAAAATAGTTCTTAATCATATCAACTTTATAACCGCCGCATATAATAAACTCATTCAATCCATATGCCGCAAAGCTCTTCATGATATGCCACAGGATCGGTTTGCCGCCGATCTCCGCCATGGGCTTAGGTATTCCCTCCTGCTCATTGCTGATCGTACTTTTCTGCCCACCTGCCAAAATCACTACCTTCATTCCGGTCTCCTTTCCAACCACTTGCGAATCCTATAACACCCCTTTATACTTCATCATTCCCGCTTATCCTTACAAGTCTTATCGCGAGGGTTACGCCATAGATTAGACAGAGAACTGCCATCAAGCTCAGGTAACATACTGCCGCGCCAATCGTACCATACCGTGATACGATACCCTTTAAACCAGCTGCGGCAATTACCGCAATCAAACCATATGGCCATAGCAGATCCTTTTGCCGGCGCATGATCGTCAATACGACACTCAGATAACCTGAAACTGCCAGGAAACCGCCGGCAGCCATTAAAACCATCAGTTCAATCTTATATGCGGACAGCTCCGTATGATAAAACCAGGATAATACTGGAATCCCGATCACATATGCTCCAGTCATGCAGATCGCAGAAATCACCCCGATCACCCCAATTTGTTTCAGCACTCTGCGCACAAATGCCTTACTCTGTCTGCTCTCCCACTCTACCGCCATCGGCACCAGAGTCGGCTGATACACAAAAGTATTCAGCAGCCCGATCACAAAAACCGGCATTGCCACAAACCCGTAACAAGCCTGCGTCTCCTCCTCCAGACATGCATCTATCGCATACTTGGGTGCATTATTCACATAAAAAGACAGGAAACTTATTCCGAACAGTGAAAAGACCACTCTGATCAAATGTCTGCTTTCCCGCAAACTGCCGCTCTGCAGAACCTGTCCTATCCTCCGGTCTTCTTCCCCGCATATCTTCCCATAAGATAAACACAGCATCAGAGTAAAAAGTATAAGAGAAACGATCAGACATACCAGAAGCGTATGTCCCAGATCCCTGTTGATCCATAGTAAGACAGGAAACGCGACTAAAATTCCCAGCCACCTGAAGCAGAACATCTTAGCACCCGCATCCAGCCTGTTTCTTCGCTGATAATAGCCCCAGAATACATCCTCTAACGCTTCTATCGCATAGATCATACAGACCATGCCGATAATCATGATCTTATTCCAACTGTACTGCAGTTCTTTAGCTGCATATGCCAAATATCCAAATACGGCAATGATCATTAACAGAACCGTAAGCAGACGAGTCTTTAAATATACGGAGAAAGAGAACTTATTCTCAATATCTGTCACCTGATAATTCCGTATTCCGAATTTCCCCACAGTCATCATCAGATTTCCAATAGCGAATGCAATCGTCAACATACCGGCATCAGTAAGCCCGGTAATCCTCGTAACAACCGCTGACATAATGACCGCTTCCGCCGCGTTGATCAGTCCGGCTGCTGTATTCCAGATATAATCCTTTTTCGTTTGACTAACTGTTTTTCTCATGCCGGTTCGGTTTCCCTTTTGGCGTAATCCGCTCTGTCGTCCGCATTTCTCCTGTAATCTGCAGATTATCTACACAATTATATATTATATCAATACTTATGTCAATTTTCCGGTGATTTAGAGTTTTAAAGTGCTTTGAACAAATAAAAAATTATCATATTCATGGGCTTCTCCTCAGCATTTACACTCGTATTTATTTCAGTTCTTAACAACTGCAATAAAATTCTTTGTGAAAATCTTATGTTTCTTAAAATTCAAGATAAAATAACATCTCAGAAGAAGATTTATAAAACTATTTAACAGCCAGGCAATATAATTCAGCGGATTATTCCAAAAAACATATAGATTTGATTCTTTCACATGAATCCGCTCTGCCTTAAAACCTGCAATCAACAGAATATCCTTAATGCTAAATTCATCATAAATCGTTTCATGTGTAAAGTCCATATATCTGCCCGCCGGTGCCAAAAATGGATTCGCCGCATTTACTGTCTTAATCACCAGGACCCCATC
>CAMWMS010000029.1 GCA_947175435.1 uncultured Lachnospiraceae bacterium
CTCCTGCGGCTGCATACGCAGACCGTTCCTATATGTCCCATTGGTAGAATTCATATCCGTCAGCATGACTTTATCCCCCTCTCTGTCAAACCTGGCATGAATCCTGCTGACAGAGTTATCCGCAAGCACATAATCCACGCAGCCTGCCATCTTACCGACCGTGCACGGAAATTTCTTTAATTCAATGTGTTGTTTATTTTTACGATCCGTCGCATATAATTTGCACTCTGTAAATTTACTCTCATCATAGAACACCGTATTGCCGTATCCGTCTTCGGACTGTCCTGCCGCTGTGGACCCGGTCTGAAGCGACACGGCACGGCTACGGTTTATTCTTCCCGTTGCTGAATCCGCAGCACCGTATCCTACCGGATTCAGATCCATATCTCTGCTGATTACATGCTCTAACGACACCGGGGTCGACTCCTGTAAATATCCCTCTTCCGGTCCCCACTCCAGATCCGGGTATGATTTATTCTCTGCTTCCCTCCCAGTCTTTTTCGTCTCTGCCGGTTTCTTACTGCTTTTGGCGATCCGCAACAGACAGATTAAAAAACAGATGCCCATCGCCGCCGCGGAAGCGCCGAGTATGATTTCCTCCCGCTGCGTTAATTCATACAGATACCAAACTGCCGCCGCCCCTGCAATACTAAGCATTGACAGGATGCCAAATATAGGATAAAACAACCCGACTTTGCGACGCGGCTCATTTACGGTTGCGCCCGACTGTACACTCTCTGCCATATCAAATATCGGTGTTACATCGTCTGATTGCCCCATCGGTTCATATACCGGCTGAAGCGTGGGCTCACTCGTCTGCTCCGGTGAAGTCTCCGCCTCTTCCTCCAGAATCTGCAATGCGTCTTCCAGCGAAAAGCAGCCTTCCTCCGACATTTCATAGATCCGGTACATGTCTTCCGTAAGCTTCTGATCCTCCGGATCAATATGCTCCAGTAGGAAATCCATAAGCGGTCTGCAGGCTTCCTCTGCCGTCGCCTCATATTCCGGATAATACAAACCTATGTACTTCTTGTCGGTTATATCATAATAGATATGTTCCGGATGCAGAACCAGCCCTGCCTCATCCATAAAATAGCCCGACAATCTGTCGCATATTGCATGAAGCTGCCACAAAATGTCCTTCACCTGCTCACAAGACATCTTTCTGCCTTTGTACAGCCCCTCCAGTGTTGTTTTGGAACTGATATCATAATAGTAATAAACCATTCCGTTTATATGGCGCACGGAACATCTTAGAATCTCGCCGACTTTACCCGACATGAGTATCTTATGCTGATAGCTCCCGGCCGCCTGCCTCCGGCTGCATTGCAATATCATATAATTATGTCTGTAATCTTTATAATATTTTGCTTCTAACATACTAGTTCTCCTTTCCACGCTATTTCACATTCTCCAGCACATTCCCAATCCACCTGCTTTTACGTATTATATGCGTTGGATTGATGATCTGCGCCCTGGCGCGGGTCCGAATCTTCCACCCAGTCGCATCATGCATGGTAAAAACTGCCCGGATCGGCACCTTAACCTGACACTCCCCCGTTACATCCGCAACGTTGCCCTTACGATCCACACTCCCGTGCACTTCTCCCGTTCCGAAATATTTCTCCCCGAATTGTTCCTTCATATGTGCGCTGATATAAGGCACAATCTTATCCTCCTGCTTCTGGATGCTCCCCCGAAAGCAGACCGCATAAGCATCCTGAAAAAGTACGCATTTATCATAAGAATAGAAGGACAGATAGATAAGAAAGACAAAGAGAAATATTGTCCACGTAATAATAAAGGATGCCTCTACCGTCATATACCCACCTGCTTTTTTTCTCAGAAACATAACACAACCCCCATTCCCAACAATAAAAACGGTGCAAAAGGAATCTCCCGATCTTTCGTCGCTCTCCCAATTACCAACAGAATAAGCGCCGCTATCGACTCTGTTACCAGCCCCGCCAGCAGAATCAGGAAACAGTTCCGCAGTCCCGTAAACAAACCAATCATAATAAGAACCCATCCGTCCCCGTATCCCACCCTCTCACCGGTAATATAACTGAGCAGCCAGAAGGCGGTCCCGGGGAGAACGGACAACAGTCCTGACATCCATGCTTCTTCTCCCATCGCGCCCTGCACGCGCAGAATAAACGCCGTTATGATTCCGATCCATACAACCACCAGCGGAATCTCTTTACGAATACCGTCGCACACTGCGCAGATTCCCAGCAGAATAAACAACAATATTTCTACCCACATTTAGAACACCTTCCTCTCCCACCGACCTGGGACAACGGCACCGTATAGATCGTCCGTTTCAATCCCGAGCAATTGATCTGACTGTGATAGCTACTGCCCTGCCTCGTAATATAGACCTGTCCCCGCACTTTGCTCCCGCCGCATATTTCGCAAGGATAATATTTGCCGCCCGCCTGATTTCGCATATTATCGACCGCAGTTGCCGCAACCGACTCAACAGAAGGATTTAAATAAGTACAGTTGCGGTCTATATGGTATACGGTTCCCGTTTTGGTGATATACACCATTGGATCTTCCTGACTCAGATCACTGACATGCTGTGTTACGTCATATCCTGTCCACGCCTTTCCGTAATACCGCTGTGACATGGCAAACCCATCAAATCCCATGACAGAGATCAATGGCTTGACACGATAAGACACCCGAAGATCGATGATATCGCCTTCCCCCATAACAATGGATCCCGCAAGGGAAACTCCGGCAGCACCGTCCGTAACACAGGAATGATCCAGATCGCTCCTGCCGATATATTCCAATATCTGTCCTCTGGCATAGAGATGTGTCATCACCACCCCGGCCACGCTCTCCGGAACCGCGCTCCCTACCGTCCGGTCATAAACATATCCCGCAAATGCCATCTTATTGCCTGTCTGGTGAAGCGCTGCATTGATCCTGCTCTGTGTTCCGATGATATTGACCGCATACAGAATATTAATCACCGCAAACAGAAAAAATGGCAGAGCAAACGCCGCTTCCAGCGTCATGGAACCTTTCCTACACAGAATCTTTCCTCTGCGGAAGGCGATAAAAGATGCCCTCTTTAGCGATCTGTAGATTAATAGAATTAATTGACCAACTTGATCGGCATCAAGATATGTCCGGAGAGAATGTGCTGTCGTTTTATAATTTTTTTGATTCAATCGTAAAAAGGACATCTTTTATCACCTCCCGTATCTAATAGAATCCATAACATCTGGTCATCTCATAGGTATAACCGAACCGGCTTGACACGGACAAATCCGCCTGATAGGTATCGAAGCAGGCATCCATCCGAAATCCCGCGTTACCCGCTGTCCTCCGAATATCCATCTCCATAATATCCATGGCGCGAAAAGTCCTCTTTTCCTGATTTTCGAGAAAAAGCATGATCTGCAGATATTCCTTATAGTTAAGGCCCCTGCCTTCGCTCTCCTGTGTCAGGCTTCCCCTGACATTAGTCAGACTTTCAATCCCCGTTTTCCAGTCTGATGCCGTCTTAACAATCGGCACCCTGCCACCCGCAAGCAGCGTCTTTACGTCCTGCAGGCTCTCCACATACGCCCATGCAAGCAGGATTGTATACTTCACGGGCTCGGCCAGCTCAGGACACATACATACTGCCGTCAGTGACAACGCCAGCGCTTCCGCCGCGGCAATCTTCGCTGCATCGGTCAGAAGATATAGAAAATTCGCTACTTCCCGCCATCTGAGCAATCTCTTTGCCACATACTCCAGATTCTGCCAGTCCGTGTCCTTGCCAGCTAAAATATACTCGATCTGATATTTCATCAGGGACTTGTCTAATTCCTGTCCGTAATACCCGCATTTTTCAAACAGATATGCCTCGAACACAAGCTCATTCGGCTCGCCGGACACGGCGGCCGCCTCCGCACACATACCGGTTCCCTGCATAAGCGGACGGTGAGATATGTAATCGTCTAAGGATACTTTGACTGCAGATACCTGCGACGGCTCCTCCAATACCAGATTTAACACCCCGCTGCTTCTTGTGGAGTTGGCTACATCCGCCGGATTATTTAGCGGTACCTCTTCATAGACCCCTTCCTCAACCTCCTGCTGCGGCAGTCCGATTTCCTGTATTTGCGCTTCGTATTTACTCCGCTCCCCTTCGGGATCTTTCGTCTCCAAACCGTACTGCTCCACTTGCGACACTCCCAGATTAATTTGGTCGAGAATAGCCCCAAGCGGATAATCCGCCATATAATCCGTGATCTGCCGTTTGAGTACGCGTCCCTGCTCATCGGAAGCGATAGAGTATCGTACGATGTCTGTCTTACCCGCTTCCATGGCGAGAAAATCTCTGACGCCACCGTAACCTCTGCCGATCTCCGGCTGCAGATTCCTCTGTATGTAGTTCTTCAAATGCGCTTCCGTATTCCCGATATGTGCCCGGCTTCCTCCGTATGACATATCCACAAACAGCAGATCATACTGCTCCAGAAGTTCCCTGTGGTACTCCGCCAGGATCGAATTCATGCAGATGTCCGCAACACATTCAAACTTCATGCGTATGGCACTGATTCGTGCCCCTTCTATTACCGTGAATACAAGGGACAGAATCAATGTAAGGGATAATGTAAGGAATACGGTGATATATCCTTTCCTCATGACATTACCGTATTGCTGTCTTTGGTAATCTTTTCAAAGACCGTCTCCACTAAGGCGCGAAGCTGTGTCTTAAAGATAATGACAAGTCCGATCAGCACCACGATGATCAGTATGATCTCTACCGTTCCCATTCCTTCCTCTTCCTTAAGAAACGCCCGCAAGCCTTTCAGTCTTCCTGCCTCCATACTTGTTTTTTTGTTTCTTATTGTTCTTCCTATTCTGTTCATTTTTTTCTCCATTCCGAAGCGTTTTACGTTGAGTTTTCCTTACTATACTCAAATTCACTTCTTTAAATATTTGTTGTTGGTTTACATAATTTTCTTTGGCCCTTTGCCGGATTACATCACATCATAAAGGAAAAATATGCCGGTATCATAATGACTACCATGACAATGCACAACATCATCATCATCGGAAGCAGCAGCTTTGTGCCCGCTTCCTCACCCAGCTTTTTTGCCAGTGCCTTTCTCTCGGTGAAAGCGTTATCTGCCTCCTGCCGCAGCATATCCAGCAGATCATTGCTTCCCTTCCTGATATTCTGCGATAACAGCGTACTTAGCTTCATATACGTCTGCACCTGGCATCGCCTGCCGAAATGGTCGTAGGCTTCCCTCTCTGATCTGCCGCTTTGCAGCTCATGGCATGTTATCAGTATTTCTTCATAGACATATCGCCTCCTTTCCTTCTGCTGCTTCTTATAGTCCTCTCCCATTTTGGTGAAAGCGTTCCTGATCGTCATTCCCGCACCCATATAAAGCGCCAGCTTGTTGACGATCTCCGGATAGTCCAGCGTAAGTTCCCGCTTTCGCTTTTCCAGCTGTCGCTCCAGCTCCCTGCCACGCCCCCAGTACAAGATTCCGGCGGCGATCAGAATCAGACACATAAGATATCCGCTGCCGTCCTCCACGATTTCTCTCCATATGATAGGCTTAGACTCCACACTGTCCGGCAGGATCATAGCCTCCGTGCTTCCGGTGCGCTGCTCCTGCATATGCAGCAGTTCCTCGATTCGCCTGCGCATAAGTTCTCTCTGTGTATAGACAATGGGATTTATCTGCACATGGATCTGTTCATCCCAGTTCCATTCCTCATACCGGACATGCGCCGTCAATGTGACAATCTCCCCTTTTTCCAGCTCGGTATTATCGATTGTGCCATCCGTATTTACGAGGGCATAACTATCGCTCTCCCAAGATATTTCAAAAGGATATCCGTCAATCCGAGTTACCAGATCCAGATCGCACCGCACATCTTCCAGACTTTCATTCTGCCCGCGAATTGCCTCTGGTATGGCCTCTGACATTTTTTGATACAACGTCTCTGCCTCTTCCCGCGTATACTTGCGCTCCTCCACGGTATACTGGAATATTTCTTCCTCCCCATCCATAATCTGCGCTGCCAGTTCCACGGGTATGTCCCCCTCCCCGTAAGAGTTCCGCCATATATAGCTGCCGTCCACAAGAAGCGAACTGCTATGTGCACTTAGCCACACCGCCATACAGACTGACACGCCTGCAAAAATCACCGTGAGTATTACACTGTATTGTGACAGATAATATTCCCTGACCTGCATCTGCACCGCCTTGCCCGGCTGTAAAGCCTTCAGTTTATCTCCCAACTGCCGCCTGTATATATCTTTCCTCCAGCCGCGCTTTGCGCCCGTCTGCCCTGACGAATTCTGCTGTCTGCGCAGAAGATAAGAAGCCATCCTGCGAAACGGACCCCGGCATTCCTCCCGCCATGACACAATATAGAGCAGCACATATACCACCAATACCGCTATGTATATATAGATCATTCTTAGGCCGACTCCTTTCTTACACTTCGATCTCCACGATTCGTCTGGATAACAGGTACGCTGCCATGTAGAATCCCAGACATACGGTCATGATCATGATGCCGATCACATTGTGATACAGCACGTCAAAGAATCCTCTGGAAGTGCTGCTCACATAGAAGATAATCAGGAACGGAACCATATTCATGATTTTCTGTTCCATCTTCCTTGCACTGATCATCACCTGAATCTCCTTGTCAGTCTCCGTCTTCTGCTCGATCACGGCTGCCGTCTTGGCCAGAATATCCGTCATATTGCCGCCGCTTCGCTTCGCAATGTAGAAAACATCCGCAAACTGTATAATATCCGGCAGATTACTACGCTGTCCGAGATTATATATGAGCTTCTCCAGCACCACATTGTTATCCAGTCCGGCAATAATATATCTCATTTCCATACAAATAACCGCCTCTGTCCCATAGAGCATCTCCATATCCCTATAGGATTCCCGAAAAGCATTTTCAATCGAATATCCTGCCTTCTGATTGGCCGAAACGGCAAGAATCATGTCCTTAAACTCTATACCCAGCTCCTGCCGCCGCTTTCCGGCCAGATCCTTCTTCTTCTCTTTCAGAAAAAGGAACAACACAGGTGTAAGACACAGACACGCGATCCATGACCGGTAGAAGAAATATCCCACTATAGCGATGAGCAGCATGCCTTCCGAAATATACAAAAGCCATTCCTTTGGACGAAGCCGGTATTCACCATAATCCGGCATACTGTAATTTTTCGACATAAGTCAACTCTCCCCTCTTCTGCAGGTTTCCGCATACTCTGCCCTCCTCATCCGTTCCTGTTTCTGTAAATTGATACAACGGCTTCAGGGCAATCCTATCCGCCTCATAACCTAAGATCTCCACGATTTCCAGCACTTTTCTCGAACCGTCCCTAAGCCGCCCCAGATGAATGATAATATCAATACCGGAGGCAATCTGCTGCCTAATCGCCGTAAGAGGAATATCCATGCCCATTAATATCATGTTTTCCAATCGGCTTAACATATCCTCGGAGCTGTTGGCATGTCCAGTCGACATGGAACCGTCGTGCCCCGTATTTAAACACTGCATCATATCAAAAGCTTCCCCGCCTCTGACTTCTCCCACGATAATGCGATCCGGACGCATCCGAAGTGATGCCCTGATCAGATCCCTGATAGTGATCTCCCTGCAGCCCTCCACATTGGCGTTGCGCGTTTCCATGCGCACTAGATTCGGAATACTTCTGATCTGCAGCTCCGCACTGTCCTCAATCGTGATAATTCTTTCCTGCACGGGAATATAGTAGGACAATGCATTTAAAAATGTGGTTTTACCGGAACCCGTACCGCCGCTGATAAAGATGTTGTACTTCGCCCGCACCAGCTTATGAAGCCACTCACATACTTCCGCACTGATAGACCCATAAGCGATCAGATCTTCCATCATAATCGGTTGATCCGGAAATCGCCTGATTGTTACAATCGGCCCGTTTAACGCCACCGGATCGAGAACCACATTGACACGTGCGCCGCCCTGCAGCCTGGCATCCACAATGGGAGAAGCCTCGTTCACTACCCTGTTGCAGGCCGCCACGATTTGCTGTATTACATTTTGTAATTTTTCCCGGCTCTCAAACCGCAGCTCACTCCTGTACAGATGCCCGTCCCGCTCTATGAAAATACAGTCGGGTCCGTTGATCATAATCTCCGTAATATGCGTATCATCAACCAATTCCTGCAACACATCCAGTTTTCGAATTGCATGGAACAGTTCCCTGCGAAGCTGTCTGCGTTCCGTTAGCGTCATGGGCGTTTCTCTGCTTTCCCTGATCAGCATCTCGTCGATTAGCTGCTGTATCTCCTCATCCGAGCTTTCCATGGAATAGTCAATGCTCTCCGCCAGTTTTTCCTTTAGTTTCCTCTTGCGCTCTTCCTTACTTTCCATATAGATCCTCTTTCACAATTGCTTTTACATATCCTGCCAGCTCCCCATGAGTCATCAAATTCAGATCCACGGTAATATCCCTGAAAACCGGGAACCGGCATTTTACAGTTTTTTCCACGATCTCTTCCATCTCGTTAAAATGCAGAATCTGTTCATACTGATTGATCTTAGCCACCGCGAAGCTGTCCTCCTTCGTGATGGTGTATATCTTATAGCAGCTGCGCAGCAGATCGAATAATCCATCCATACAATCGTCCAAATCCAAAATAATATACTCATACTGCCCGATCCCGGCAATGCACCTGCAAAGCTCAAGCCACTCTTCTCCCGTCACTTCCCGCTGCCCCGCATAGGACTGCATCGGTGGTATATAATCTAACCCGTTCATGTTCTGCGTGACCGCGGGCAGTCGCAGCGCCATCTTCTCCCGATCACACCGAAAGTAATACATAAGGTCCATCATATCCATGGCAAACTCCCGTTTCAGCATCTGCCCGAATCCCGAATAATTCTCGAAGTTAAAGTATAAAACCCTATGCTCCTTCGCCAAAATCTGCCCCATTGTGAGGGCAAAAGATGTCTGCAGACATCTCTTGACGGGAGAATAGATCCCGATCAGCTTTACCTCCGTGTCTTCTGCCGCCGCTCTAAGTTTCCAATCTGAAAAATCGGTGATTGATTCGGCAAGTATGGTTACGATATTCTCCGGGCTCTGGAATTTGCTGATATATTGAAGCTTGTTTTCTGCAGTAACTCTTGTACTGACGGATGTGCTATCCTGTAACCCACGGTCTGTTTCCGCATCCTCTGGCATCTCGTCTTCACGCAGCACAAACATCCGAACTATCTGCCGTCTTACATATTCCTCCCGCAACAGTTTTAGAGCGCTTTCAGCAATAACTAACACCGCAATTTCTTCTTGTCCTGCAAACTTCTGCAGTTCCTCCACCTTCGTAAATAAATGCAGCGTATACGGGAGTCTGACTTTGTCCAGTATGTACTCCGAAAGCCTGAGTGCGTAAGCTTCCTCCGTATCGCATATTGCAAAAACCTTTCGTTTCAAATTACTCCTCCTAATTTCATCACCACGCCGAACAAAATCGGAACCGTAAAATGTATTTTGTTCTTGCGGTACAACTGATAATCCTGTAACATATGCTCTCCGTATATTTTCCAACGCCCTGTCCTTGCCACTTCCGATATATAAGACAGAAAATACTCTATTCTTTCTCTTCCGTTATGCTCCGTAAGCAGCTTGATCAGAGAAAATACCGCCCCGATTAAGAATGTCGATACCATAATTGCGAGAAGTTCTTTCTTATTCATGAAACTGCCGATCATCATAAACACTTTCACATCACCGGCACCGAGCGCACCGATTTTAAACAGTGGGTACATAAGCAGAAATGCAAGAAGCATAGAGAAGACAGGCTGCAGTAAATCGGTATGATACCGTAATCCGCCCAATATCCCGATCACGGTTCCGAGTATGATAAAGCCGTTAGGGATACGATCTGTCTTAAGATCTGCTAACGCTGCAAGAAACAGCAAAAGAAGCAACAGAGATTGATAGTAACTCAGTCCAATAAGATCACCTCCATAGAATATAATAAATATGACTCAATGAATTCATAATGGGATGAAACTCCCGATGCCGTATCGGCAAGATAAGTAGTACATAGAATTTCTTGAGTTGTAAAATGAATTATAAACACAAAACAGTATCCTGTCCAGACCCATTTTGCAGAAAAAAATTTTTTGTGAAAAGTCTACAATATTTTAAAGAAATGGATGCCATAAAGTACAGCAATCCCCGGAAATCCGAGGATTCCGGATGTCAAAATCGTAAGCGGATTGATACCTACCGCAACCGCGATCTGCCTGGATGCCAACAGGTAATTAAGGCAGTAGATTCCGATCGTACCCATGACCGCCCGCAGAATAAAATTGACCAACCACTCCACTTTCCTTCCCATCGCACCTATAATAAGCACGATCAGACATACACCCACGATCGCCAGTACTCCGCCTGCATTTCCCATCTCCATATCCCTCGCTTTCTTCATTAAGTCTTGTCTGTCTCCGGTGCTCTTTCGATTCCGCAACCATAATTTAACAGTTTAAATGTCTTTACACTGGTAACATATGATTCCTGTTCTTCAAATATTACATGAATATTTTTCCAAATATTACCTATACTTAAACAAAAGTAAATTTAACACATCTATATTCAGAAAGGTTTGGTGGGTGTATGAAAATGTTTTTTCATCAGAGCGATAACGGTACGGCAGGTGCGGATATCATCGTGGACTGTCAGAAAATGACGATACGTGAAGAATTGGCACAGACAAGGTATGCTCTGGAAATTGCCTATTCAAATTTCGACAATGTAACCGATCCTGACCTGATCGACTGTTATATCTATGAAGTGAATGCAACGCTTAAGCGTTATAAATATCTGTTAGAACAGGCAGCAGATATGAATCTGCTGCCCGAAGAAAACCATCAAGAAATATATCGTACGCTGTCACTGTTCTCGTAAGCGCATATTTATACCCTGCCGCCTACACACAGAATCCTCTGTTAGCCACGGAATCCGCAATATTCTCTGTCAGCGTATTCCTGCCGTAGGTAAGCCCTGCATAGACGCTCTGCGTATTGCCCATAACAGGACCGGACGTATCCTGATCCTCGATTGCCTGGTATGCCTTATGCAGCTCACCAATAATCAGACGGACATGCTCTAAGTTCTCTCTCTCATAATGCGTAGAAGCCTTAACAAGCTCCCTGCTGATATAGAGATAGAGCTGTAGTAGATTATGCGCCAGTTCATAATCAAGGTTAAGCGATGCCGTCAATTCATCTATGCACCCGCGGATCTTGCGAATCGCACTCTTATACTCCATCTTCTGTCCGGCATCCAGCGCTTCCTGCGCCTCATCTACATAGAGCAGAACCATCTCATACAGAATCGTGATCAACTGGGTCTTATTCGCCTGCGTAATTCGCAGGGTATACTCCTGTTTCAATTCCTTGGTCATATAACTCTCTCCTTATATTCTGCTAAGTCAATGCGGAGAATGCCTGTATTTTGGGCATTCTCCTGCGTGAGACTTAGAACTTCTTAGCGAAACAGCCCTTGCTGTGAGCTTTAGAAGTTCTTCTCACGCTATTACTGGAGAAGCTGAAGCACCTGAGAAGGTCTCTCGTTGGCTTGTGCAAGCATGGAAACCGCTGCCTGAGATATTACCTGCTCTGTTGTGTAAGTAGTCATCTCCTCCGCCATATCTACATCCATGATACGGGAGTAGGAACTCGTCATGTTCTCGTTGGTGATGTCCAGACTGCTTACCGTATGCTCCAGACGGTTCTGGTAAGCTCCCAGTCTGCTTCGTGCATCGGATACATATAGAATTGCACCCTTGACCTCATCAATCGCCTTCGAACTGTTATCCTGTGTATCCACCTCTGTTCTCTCGATGCCGAGTCTGTCCAGAGAAATCTTAGGAATCCGGATATTTAACTGCTGTCCTTCGTTGGCACCGATCTGCATATCCATGGAGCCGATACCGGTCACATTGATTTCCAGCAGATTACCTGCTGCCGCACATGTTACCGCATTATAGCCGGTAATATTACCATTTGTATCATAGGTGGGATCCGGTTTCACCGCGATCGTCATCTTGAAGTCCTGATTGCCTGTGATTGTCACTTTGTCCTGTCCTACCTCAGTAATCGATACGCCCTTCGGAAATTCCTGCCCCGGCGTAAAACTGTTCTTCGTCTGATCCAAGTCTATTGTTCCATCCGCATTATAGAATACTGTAAGTGCATCAATCGTATACTGCTTCGCCAGCACCTCATCGCTGTAATAATCTACCGTCGCAATCTGGCTGTTCGTGTAACCTCTTAAATCAAAGCTGCCATCCAACAGTGGCTGACCGTTGAATTCCGTATCGGTAGCAATTCTGGTAACCTCTTCCTTCAACTGCTTCATCTCCTGATTCAGCATTTCTCTGTCAGTTGTTGTAAGTGTTCCCGTAGCGCCTTTTACTGCCAGCTCATTCATTCGCTGCAGCATGTCATGTACTTCTGTTAAAGCGCCGTCCGCCGTCTCGATAATGGAAGTGCCTCTGTTAGCATTCTCGGTTGCAACGGATACACCGGTAATCTGTGCATTCATTCTGCGGCCAATCGCATATCCTGACGGATTATCTTTCGCTGCCGTAACCTTTAAACCGGAAGACAGTCTCTTAAGTGACTGTGAGACTCTCTTATCCGATGCATTAAGTGCGTTGTTGGCGTGCATTGCCGCTGAATTGTAACTGATCTTCATATAAAAGTTCCTCCTATCTCATAACTACCATTCTCTATGCTGTGAACACTGTAATAAATGCTTTTGCTATCTGATACAAATCTGCAGTCTGTACCGATGACCCGTTCTGGGTTTCTTCCGCCGTATAGGCGTTCAGATCCAGTTCTGCGCTGCATACGATTCCGATATCGCCGAGTTCCAGTTCATTATGCGCCAACGCTTCAACCGTGGTCCGCAGACATTTCTGCAGGCTGTCGCTCTTTCCCTGAATATTATCGGCGCCCGCCTGCGTGGAACAAGCAATATAGCCGGATATTTTCCCGTTGCGGATCGTAAATTCCGCGGCCACTTTACCGTGGCTTTCCGTCTCAAATGTGGCCTTAACCTTACCGCCGTCCTGTTTATCATGCAGCACCCTCAGATGGATTGCTGTCGTCTCCCCGTTGATCTCTACGGGAATCTGATAATTTTCCTCTTTCGCAAGACCGGCTGCCAGTGTGAGCTGCTTACGGCAGCTCTGAATCGCCTTCAGATCAATATAACTTATATCAGGATTATACTGCGCCTCTTCCAGCACTTCCTCGAAGACCTGTTCCATCTCTTCAAAGGCTTCCTGCGCACTTTTCTCATCTGTTAATGCACCATGCAGGCGGAAAACAGCGTCTTTTACATTTTCCTCATTCTCAGGTGAGGTATACTCTTTCATTTTCTTATAAAGAGCACCTCTACTGTTCATCAGCATATCCGCTGCCGCCAAATTATTGATCGTCACCGGCTGCTTGCTGTGTAACAGCTCCTCTATCACGGCATCTTCCACTTCACATGCCTGCTGCACATCCCGCATTTGTTCCTGTCGGTATTCTTTCTCTGTAGAAGCGTCCTGTTTTGCCATGCGGTCTGCAATGTTTCCGACAATATCGCGGTAGTTCTTGTTAAACCCGCTTTCGATCTGCCTGCTGATCGACATACCTTTTTCAATGGCATCAATGCCGGCAAATGCGTCATCTACCATAAAGTCCATACCGGCTTTCTTCCGGCTTCGTACCGCACTCAGCATATTTTTAAAGGAGACCTCCGCCCCCATATTGACAAGTGCGCCAACCGCTGCATCGTCCGTCTTTTCAAACTGTCTGAGCATACGGTAGATACCGATATATGCCGTCCGTTCTTGTTCGTCAATGGCGTTGTTCTTATCCAGCTTATATAAAAATTTGCTGTATTTCTCGCTCGCCTGCTCTTTACTGTACGGTATGGAATCCAGATATTCATTTAACTCCGGCATGGTCATTTCCAGCGGATTCTTGCCGTCCCGGATCGCCTGCAGGACTGCTGCCGGTGTCATTTTACTGATCACACGGTGAAGCTCTGCATCCGTATCCCGCACCATTTCTATATTTTCCTGTGTCAGCTCCATCCGATTGTAGCCCAGAATGCGAACCGCCCGACGGTTCTCCTCATTGAGCTCTAATCCCAAGTCTTCCAATGTGCTGTCCACACTACGGAATGCCTTCTGGATAGAATCACCCAGATCACCCCTTGTAGTCGTCATCCACGTCTCATACTTTTCGCTCGCCTCATCATATTGATTTCGCAGAGCTGTGCCGTCTATGTGTACCTGATCTAAGGTAAAATCCTCATCCGTCACTTTAAACCGGCCGGCAATATCGATCGGCAGATAGGGGATTTCCGCTACTTTGCTGCGGGTTTCCTCATAGAGAGAAGCTTTCGCGGCTGCCTGCGCCTCATCCGTCTCGCCAAACATAAGCTGTCTTTGCTGTGACTCAATCTGTCTTAAAGCATCCACAAGCTGTTCCAGTTCCGTGGTATCAATAGCATAACCGCTCTCCAACAATTTACGATTCGCCTCCACCGTCATCATCAGGCGGATCTCTTCTAACTGCCGTCTCGCCGTGATGTTCTCCGGAACCTGTGTGCCTACGCTATTTGCCGCGCCACTTTCTGTAACCCCTGTGATACTGTTGTCTGCAACATTTCCTATATGTCTTGCGGCGTTATCATCCTCAATATCAGCATGCGCTGTGGTGCTCTTATCCGTAAATTGCCGTGCCGCCTCTATCTCACTCTCAGCCGCTTCAAGATTCACAAGCGTCAGTTCCTGATCCTCAGCTACGGCTTTATCAACTGCCTCGTCCGTGATCTGTGCAAACCGCTCCACGTACTCAACCGCTTTTTCCAGATTACTCCTGCTGTCTGCCAGATTGGCTTCTCCGGCTTCTTTACCATCCGCGACTGCCGCCACGATCGCCGAGAATATCTGCCTGCTGTCCTGAGGAAGTGTCAGATGATTCAGCTCGTAGAGATTCGCCACTGCCTCCGGTGTAAGTGGGATTCCTTTTTCAATGAGCCATTTTGCATCTTCCAGAGACTCTTCATTTACTTCCAGTCCCGCTTCCTTAAGGATCTTCTCCATCTGGGGACGAAGATTAGACCAATCGTATTCTTCCGCTTTCTTAGCGTAATATCCGGCGCCGTCCGTGTAATAACCTCTTCCCTGTCTGCTGCCGTCTGCCGTAGAACTGTAACCCGCTAGATACAGGTTGTCGATTGTAGGCTCCATATTGTTTTCTACCATATATTTGGCAGCACCTTCGGTCATTTCCTGAAGCGTCGATGCCTTGGCATATGCCTTCATGACTTCCCTGATATTCTCTTCCGTTAAAGGCACATCATGCTCCGCAAACTGCCGGCTCAACTCCTGTGCAAAAGCTTCGCTGCCTGTAATCTCCCGTAGCGTTCCCGCATCGATCTGATCCGTATAACCGACTACCTCCGTACCGCCTTTGATCAGTTCCGCCTTAATCTTATCGACAATCGTAACGACTTCTTCTACATCCATATCCCCGATCTGGTAACCATCTTCCACCATCCGGTTGAAATCTTTCTCAGACATAGTATTAGACATAACTGTCATATAGTCTCTCTGCGTGGCCAAATCGATCTGCCCCGCCTCCTGCATAACGTCTTCTGCGGTCTTTCCCTGACCTTTGTAAGCTGTGTTATCCATAACTGTGCCAGAAATGTCTAATGCGTATGCACCCGCCCGGTTTGTCTTCTCTGCGCGAGTGTCCCTGTATGTAGTTGTCGCCACCTTGTCTACATTTTGATTTGTGTTGTTATTGTCAAATGTTATCTTCATACACATACTCCATGTAGCAGGTTTTTCTTTTTATATAAAAAAGTTTAATTGCGAAATTTGTTTCGCAAACTCAAAAAGGGGAATGCTTCTGCATTCACCCTTTATTTCGGCATGGAATCTTCTTTTCTTAACCCCTTGGCTAAAATCCATAAAATCCCAAAATATATATTATACATAGAGCCTTAAATCGCTCGCGATACGAACCGACAGACCTTCACATTCTATATCAGAAAATGAACACCGCTGCCGTATAAGGCGGCAAATCAAAAGAAATATTATAATCCTTGTAATTGCAGACTCCCTTGACCGCGTTAATCTCCGCCGGAATCTCGTGTCCGTTGCCGCCGAAACGCTTGTCATCGCTATTCAGCAATAATTTATATTTCTTCTTTTTCGGCACACCCACCATATAATTCTCCCACATCATGGGAGTCATATTGATCACGAACATGATGTTATTTTTGCCCGTTTCGTCTTTTCTGTAAAAGCTGTACACACTACGGTCGCTGTCGTCCGCATTGAGCCATTCAAATCCATTCCAGTCGTTGTCTATGGAATAGAGCGCCGGATATTTACGGTACAGGTTCAGCAGTTCTTTCACATACTCATGCATGCCCCTGTTCTGTTCCTCACCCAACAGGAACCAGTCCAGCTCTCTCTCTTCGCTCCACTCTCTTTCCTGTCCAAAATCCTGCCCCATAAACAGAAGTTTCTTTCCGGAATGGCCGAACATATATGTGTAGCCGAGACGCAGGTTCGCGTACTTATCCACCGGATACCCCGGCATCTTATTGAGCATAGAGCATTTCAGATGCACAACCTCATCATGTGACAACGGCAGGATATAATTTTCGCTGTGATTATAGGTCATCGCAAAGGTCATGGCGTAGTGATTGTTCTTGCGGAAATACGGATCCAGTTTCATATATTCGCAGAAATCATGCATCCATCCCATATTCCACTTAAAACTAAAGCCCAGACCGTCATCTTCCACTTTGCCGGTAACCTTAGGCCACGCGGTAGACTCCTCCGCAATAGTCATAAATCCCGGATACGCGCCATGTACAACAGAATTTAAATGTTTGAAAAACTCTATTGCTTCCAGATTCTGATTGCCGCCGTATTTATTGGCAACCCACTGGCCATCCCTCTTACCATAATCCAGATACAGCATGGAAGCCACCGCGTCCACGCGGATGCCGTCAATATGATATTCTCTGATCCAGAACAGCACATTAGCGATCAGGAAGTTCTTGACTTCTGTCTTGCCATAGTTAAAAATCTTCGTACCCCAGTCGGGATGCTCTCCGATCCTCGGATCGGGATGCTCGAAGACGCACTGACCGTCAAATCTTCCAAGCCCATGGGCATCTGTCGCGAAATGTGCCGGCACCCAGTCAAGGATCACACCGATCTTATTGCGGTGCAGTGTATTGATCAGATACATGAAATCATCCGGCGAACCATGTCTGGATGTAGGTGCATAATAGCCGGTCACCTGATATCCCCATGAACCATCGAACGGATATTCCGCAATACCCATCAATTCGATATGCGTATACTTCATCTCTTTCAGATATTCCACGATCCTGTCTGCAAACTCTCTGTAATTATAAAAACCTTCCGACGTACCGTCGGGATGTTTCATCCACGACCCGATATGACACTCATAAATTGCCATCGGCTCTTTGTTATAGTCCTTACCGTCCCTGCTGGTCATCCATGCACTATCTGTCCATTTGAACTTGCTGATATCATATGTTTTGGACGCATTTCCCGGCCGCATCTCGGTATAATTGGCGAAGGGATCCGCCTTATACAGTTTCTCGCCCCAAGGCGTATGGATCAGAAATTTGTATAATTCGTTCTCGCCCACTTCGGGAATAAACCGCGTATAAATACCGGAAGGACCGATCCTCTCCATTTGATGCATTTCCTCGTTCCAGTTATTGAACGTACCAATTACATGCACACTTGCCGCATTCGGCGCCCACACTGCAAAGAATATGCCCTTTACGCCGTTTTCCACAGAAGGGTGTGCTCCCAGCTTTTTGTAGATGTCATAATGTGAGCCTTGTCCGAATAAATACTGGTCATCCTCCGAAATAAATACCTGAGTCTCTTCCGCCTTCTGTACCGCCGTCTCCTTTTTTACCGTTTTTTCTTTTTTCTCTTTTTTTGCTGCCATAATCTATGCCCCCATTACTTTTGTTTTAATAATGCATGAAATCCTTCTCACGCAGTATGATCATATCCTCATCATCATATCGCTTCGCCAGCAGAATGTCCATGAAATGTTTCGGTGTCTTCTTGTTCGCATAGCTGATTGCCTCATCGACCAACTCTCTTACCTCAGACATGCTCACTTCATGGTCACTTGTCTGTCTGTCCGCAATTCTTGTATGAAGCGCCAGAATACCGAACTCATCAATGGAATATTCCAGTTCTTCTGCATACTGCTTTGCATAAGCCACCAATGCTTCATTATCCAAAGGCTCTATATCCACACGCAGATTGAAATTATTATGCAGCACGGCATTCTCGTCAAAAAGCTTGTTCATGTTCTGCTTCTTGTCAACCATGAGGAGCAAAAGTCCAGTATTGTCGCGCTCTAAGAACTTATTCATCTTTATTATCGTGGACGATTTCAATCGCGATGCTTTCTCTATGATCAATGCGCCGTTATCTAACCTTGCAAAAGTCTCTGCCACATCCTTCTTATTCAGAACGGTACCGGATATCTTAGCCACCTTACCGGAAAAGTTGTTGTCATTATACTGCATCTCTTTGATCAAATCCGTCGCAAGTGTCAGAGCAGCAGCCTCCTCCTCTCCGGTAATGACTACATTCCCCGTGCAGGATGCTAGACTCATATTATCCAGCGTATGAATTAACTGTTTCTTAGATCTGCGGTGATGTACAAACTGTGCGAAGAGCTCTGCCTCCTCCTCCGTCAGGTCACGATCCTGTCTTACCTCTTCCGCAGGCTCATGTTCTGTAAGTGTCGTCTCTGTTTGAGTTTGCGGCTCCTCCGGGGTTTCTTCCTGCTCCTGTACCTCTTCGGGTTCGGATTCCTCGATCTCCTCCAACTCCTCCACTTCATCTTCGACTTCAGCTGCAAGAAGCTCTTCCTCGGAATCTTTCACTGCCGCTTCAACGATCTTCTCCATTTCCGGAGTCAGCTTCTTAGGCGCCGGTACTTCTACCGCCACATCTTCCGGGTTGATCACTTTCTTTATTGCCGGCTTTTTGTCCGAATCTTTCATGATCGCCGCTACAAATGCCCGCTCCAGTTCCTCCAGAAGACCGTTCTTCGTCGCCTCGTCAAAATCCGCAAAAATGTTGCCGGTATGCGCCAGAATACGCTGTCTGACTTCTTCCATCTGCTTCTGCTTCGTGGTTTTCTTCATCTCTTCCCACTCAGCCATGATATCTTCAATACTGAGCTGACCGGTGATCTGCTTCTCCACCCGTTCTGCTTCCGGCACCACCAGGCTAATCTGTCCGTCATACTCCTGAGACAGAAGACTGTCATATTTAGACGGCTTCCTCATCTGTTCCAATATCTGCTGCGCATCGAAAGCTGCCGTATCTTCCTGTGCGATTTGTGCACCGATCTCTCGCAGGTCATCGGTATCCATCGTCATTTCCTTTGGCTCCGGATCCGTCGTTGTCTTCTCCATAATCGGCTCATCAGCAGCCGCTCCCGTCTGCTTCGGGAAAACGATGACGGGCGTTTCTCGCATCTGCTCCTCGATCTCCTCCGGCGCAGGCATTTCGACCGTCTCTTCCAGCAGCGGAGCGATCAGCGTCTCTGCGATAGGATCCTGCTTTGAATCTGCTTCCTCAGCTTCTTCCGCTTCCTCGGCCTCGCTGTTTTCCTGTTCAGCCGTATCTTCTATCATCTCCGAAAGCTCTGTATCTTCCGTGATTTCTGCGGTTTCCTCATCTTCTGTATCTTCTGTCGCTTCCGCCTCTTCTATACCTTCGATGTCTGTGCTCTCGATTTCTATATTTTCGTTTTCTGTCTCTTCGACTTCTACGTCTTCGGTTTCTGTTTCTTCAGTTTCTGTTTCTTCAATTTCTATATCTTCTGCACTTTCCGCATCATCCGATTCGGAAACTTGCACCGGAACAGGTACCTCTTCTTCCGGCTCCGCCTGTGCTCCGTTGTCCTCCAGAATCTCTTTCATACTCTCGGCCAGAGCCATTTGCAGATTGATCGTATTATATTGACCTACATCAACCGTCTTTACCTCCGGAAGCTCCATCGTGGGTGCGGCAGAAACATCCCCTCCCTCTTCTTCCTCTGGATGCCTGATCTTACCGGCCACTCGCGTGTCGCCCGGTACGTCGTCCATATCTTCATCCTCTTCGTCCGGTTCATCTTCCGGCAGATCAACTCCGTTTCTCTCCCGAATCCATGCGTCATATTTTGCCTGTTGATCCGCGCTGAGGGGCTCATGCAACGCTTTAAGCTCCAAAGCCTTAATTACATATTTGCCTTCACCGAACATAAAGAACATTTCATCACAGATCTCGATACATTTGGTGGATAAACCGATTCTGTGATACAGATACGCCAACTCATACTCCCATTTTTCTCTGGGATCACGTCTCTTAAATTCCTCTAAAACCGCTATCCTTTCTTCCAGACTGACATCCTGCGCCTCATACAGACGATATTGCAGAATATATCTCCCCGTATCCTTCGGTGCAATCTGTGCAAATTCTTTATAATATTCTATCGCCTGCACATACTCTTCCAACTTGATAGAGAGCTCGCACAGAGAGTACACGATTGATCTGCTCGACGGATGTCTCTCATAGGCCAACAGAAGAATTTCTTTACTCTCCTGATATCTTCTGTTGATTTTATACAGATCGCTGATCGTACAGAGCATCATAACGCTCTTAACCCTGCGCCAATCAATAGTGTCGGCAATGCTGACCGCCTCCGCGAATTCTCCCTCTGCAATCAATGACTTAATCTCATCCGAGCGTATTTTATATTCATATTTATCCAAGGTGCCCACCTCATTAACGTATTCCCGCGACGTTCCAGGATCTTATTCCTACCGCCACGTTTTTCCACATAGTAACCCTATTTTCATTGTTTAAGTTTACCATAGCCTCTTATCAATGTAAATAAAATATGTAGAAAAAAAAGCACCTCCATTTTGGTATCTTTTTATTAATATATACCAATATATGGAGATGCCACAATATACAATCACTTTATATTGTATTTGCAAAATGGAATCCGTTTTATTTGCAGTCAGTCGGAAGCAAGTTGGATAATTCGGCAAATCGTTCTAATGTAAGCGTTTCTCCGCGCGTCGTCACTGGGAGTCCCATTTGTCCCAATGCCTCCTCTACCTGTGCCCTGCTGACGCCCAGACCGCCCGCGTTCGCCAGCCCGTTTGCCAGCGTCTTTCTTCTCTGGTTAAATGATGCCCGGATAATGGCAAAAAGCCTATCTTCATCCTCCACCTCCACCGGCGGCTTCTCGTAACGCGTTAGACGGATCACCGTACTGTCCACATTGGGCCGGGGCATGAAGCATGCAGCAGGTACCCTAGTAATGATTTCCGGTTTGGCATAATACTGCACCGCCAATGACAGTGCGCCGTAATCCTTCGTCCCCGGCCCTACCCGCATCCGATCGGCCACTTCCTTCTGCACCATAATCGTCACGCTATGCAGAGGCACATGTTTCTCAAACAGCGCCATGATGATTGGGGTAGTAATATAATATGGAAGATTCGCCACCACCTTAATAGGTTTTCCGCTGTTTCGCTCCTCCACCATTCTATTGATATCCATTTTCAGAATATCCTCGTTAATAACCGTCACATTATTATAATCAGACAAAGTATCCTGCAGAATCGGTATCAGATTCCTGTCAATCTCCACCGCCACAACCTCGCCCGCCTCTTCTGCCAGGCGCTGTGTCATAGTACCGATGCCCGGTCCGATCTCCAACACACAATCCTGTCGCGTAATGTCCGCCGATTCTATAATCTTATCCAATATACTGCTGTCGATCAGAAAATTCTGCCCGAATTTCTTCTGGAAAGCGAACTGATATTTCTGTATGATCTCCGTAGTACCTCTCCTGTTTCCCAGTTCTGTCATGCCACTCTTATCTCTCCATATTCCTCTGCCTGTCTCGAGCTTACTGTGACTTCCGCTCACGCTTCACTCACAAAAACACCTCGCGGAAGCACCTTCTGAACAGTTACGCTTGTCCTTCCGTCTCTAACCCGCCAGACGGCGCATTGAACAAATTTATCTCCGCTTCAACTTCTCTTCAACCTCTATCCCTTGATGCGAAACAGTCTCATCGCATTCTCCTGTGTTACCTCTACGACTTTTTCATAGGAAATGCCTTTAAGATCCGCGACCGCCTGTGCCACAAAGGGAAGATTTAAGGAGGAATTCCTCTTGCCGCGATGGGGTTCCGGCGCCAGATACGGGCTGTCCGTCTCCAGCAATATCCTTTCAAGCGGTATGTACTCCACCGCCTCTTTCAGTTTCTTACTGTTCTGAAAAGTGATCACGCCGCCGATTCCGAAATAATAATCCATCTCCAGATATTCCCTTGCCATCTCCTTTGTATAAGAATAACAGTGTATCACACCGCCGAGCTCTCCGGCGCGCAGCGCCTGCATCATATCCAGCGTATCCTTCGCCGCCTCCCTGGAATGAATGATCACCGGCAGACCGGTCTCACGTGCCAGAGCAAGCTGTCTCTCGAACCACTCCTTCTGAACATGCGGCTCCGGCTCCTTCCAGTGATAATCCAGCCCGATCTCACCCACCGCCACCACCTTATCTACGGTGCACTGCTCCCGCAGCCATGCGAAATTATCTTCATTCAGCTCAGCAGTCTCGCTGGGGTGAACACCCATAGCCCCATAAATAAAAGGATATTTCTTCATCAAATCCAGCGTGATCCGGCAGCTTTCAAGACTCGCGCCGACATTAACCACCTTGTCTATACCGTGCTCCCGCAGGGAAACTAACAGCTCCTCCCTATCCTCATCAAATGCTTCATCATCATAGTGCGCATGACTTTCAAATATCATTTTCATCTCTCCTCGTATAATATTTAAAAATTTTATTAAAAAATACTTGCAATGCAGGAAACATTATACTATAATAACTCTTGCGTGTTGAGAAACCCGCATTATATGGGACATGCACCGCTAGCTCAGTTGGTAGAGCACCTGACTCTTAATCAGGGTGTCCAGGGTTCGAGC
>CAMWMS010000030.1 GCA_947175435.1 uncultured Lachnospiraceae bacterium
CATCGGTAGAACGCCAGCTTCCCAAGCTGGAGAGGCGGGTTCGATTCCCGTTATCCGCTGTAAACGGGCTATGGAGTGCTTAACTAAAGCATTTCATAGCTTTTTTGATACCGAATTCTGAATTTGAAAAATAAGAAGTATCCCCTCAAACAATCACATATTGCAATCTGCCGCATAGTCTATAATAAAATGCGCTCACAGGATTTGTAGCAAATTATGAAAAAAATATTGTGTTTACTTCTTACAACGTTCCTCATGATCGGCGCGCTTAGCGGATGCGGCAGTCAGACCGGCACGTCCAAAGACTCTAAAAGCGCTTCCGGCAATACTCCGGTCGTATTAAACGAGGTAGCCCATTCTATCTTCTATGCACCGATGTATGTAGCGATAGAGGAAGGATATTTTGCAGACGAAGGCATTGATCTGACGCTGGTAACCGGTTTCGGTGCCGACAAGACCATGACTGCCCTGTTGACCGGCGAAGCCGACATCGGTTTCATGGGCAGCGAAAGTACGATCTATACTTATAAAGAAGGAGCTTCCGACTATGCCGTTAACTTCGCACAGTTGACCCAGCGGGCCGGCAATTTCTTAGTTTCCAGAGAACCGATCGATAATTTCAGTTGGGATATGCTGATCGGCAAAGATGTGCTCGGCGGCAGAGCCGGCGGTATGCCAGAGATGGTCTTCGAATATATTCTGAAGAAAAACGGCATCGATCCCGCAAATGACCTCTCCATTGACCAAAGCATCGACTTCGGTTCCACGGCAGCGGCCTTCTCGGGCGGCCAGGCAGAATTTACGGTTGAATTCGAACCCCACGCCACCTCCCTGGAAGCCAAAGGCGACGGTTATGTCGTAGCTTCACTCGGCGAAGACTCCGGCTACGTTCCCTACACGGCCTTCTCCGCCAAGAAAAGTTATATTGCGGCAAATCCGGAGATAATCACTTCCTTCACCAATGCCCTGCAAAAAGGCATGGACTATGTGCAGTCTCATTCCGCCGCCGAAATTGCGCAGATCATCGCACCGCAGTTTGACGGAACGGATATCGACACCATCACCACCATCGTGGACCGTTATGCTTCCCAAAAAACGTGGAAGAGCGATCTGATCTTCGAGGAGGACAGTTTCACACTCTTACAGAACATTCTGGAGGAAGCCGGCGAACTGGACGAACGTGTCCCCTATGCTGATCTGGTAGACACCTCCTACGCAAAAGCTGCAGCACACTGACCGAATATTCATTGTGTTTCTCAGAAAAAACGGGTGCCCCACAAGCTGTCAGCTTGGAAGCACCCGTATTTATATACTTACATTTTATTTGAGATTAGTCATTAGTTCATCCAACACATCTATGACATTCCGGTACTGCTCAAGAACCTCTTCCGCTTTCTCTTCTACCAAGTTCAAACGATTCTCTTTGACAGCCATCTCCTGTTCTCTGGCCGCCTCGGACAACCTACTTGCACCGATTGATTTCATGGCATTCTTCAATCCGTGCATCTCTATACAATACCGCTCGTAATCTTTTCGTTCATAACACTCTCTGATTAACGGCAGCTTCTCCCTGCCTTCCTCCAGAGCAGCGTCCAAAACTTCCAAATAAATCTCCTCATCCCCGGCACACATCACAATTCCTTCTTCGACATCGAATCCCCTTTTTTCTAAATCGCTAATGTTACGAACCGGTTCCATTCTCACCCTCCATTCTGTCATGACCATAATAAAATATAAAAGCATTATTATAATAATATCACATCAGATGTCGGTTTGGCTACTGTCTTCTTGCTTTTTTGTTTTTTTTCGTTCTTTCTTCTCCTTACCATCCGCAAGACCGTCTATCATCTTCTCAATGATCAGCTTTTTCACGTACACATCAAAGCTTAACATGCAGATCATCGAAAACAACTGCAGAAACTCTTTATCCTCCTGCGGCGCACCCTGAAAGGTCTGACCTGCAATCTTGAATTTATCCACAAGATCCGCTTTCAGCACATCCCTCTGTTCTCTCTCCAGTCCGAACACTTCTTCATAGACCTGCTCCAGATCGAATCCGCCTGAAGCGTGAAAAAACTTTTCCGTAATCGGCGCTAACAGCTCCTGTATATCGCTGATCGACAGTATCCCCTTGTAATAGTAGATAAAAATAAGCAGCAACACATGCTCCTTGGAATATTTCTTCTTCACCGGCGGCGGAAGCAGATTATTCTTTGCATAGTTATTGATCATCGTCTTAGTCAGAATCTTATCCTCCGCAGGATCTCTGGTAGTACTTCGCAGATGTGATTCCATAAAGGTCGTAACCTGATCCATATACAGATCAATATCCGGAATATCCTCCGATTTGATATATTCGATTCTGTCCAGACTTTCCAGTATGCTCTCCAGCAGATTCTCGTTGTTGATCGTCATCTTGTGCACCTTCCATTCCGACACACCGTCTCGTTCTCTATATGATACCGACGGGATCATGTGCCGGAGCTGATTTGTTTTTTAATATACATGTTCTATTATATAGTTTTTATTACTACATGACAAGTCTTTTATTAGCCGCGACAATTTTGTTTACAACACATTATAATCATGGTATATTCATACATGAAAGCGCTAAAGTTTTAACGTGTGAAAGCGAACTGCCTTTCCCAAAATATAGCGCAACAGGAGGATTATTACTATGAATCAAAAAATAAAGACCGAGGCAGTTGACCGATTATTCGACGCAGTGCTGTGTCTGAACACAAGAGAGGAATGCTATAATTTCTTTGAGGATCTGTGTACGGTCAATGAACTGCTGTCCTTATCCCAGCGCTTCGAGGTTGCCTCCATGCTCAAGGACAAGCGCACTTATCTGGAAATCGCTGACAAAACCGGCGCGTCAACTGCAACGATCAGCCGTGTCAACCGTTCCCTCAACTATGGCAATGACGGATATGATATGATCTTCGAGCGTCTGAAATCCAATTCCTGAAACGGGCGCACTATCAAAGAAGAACCGGCTGATTTGCCGGCTCTTCTGTCATTATCCGTCAATATTAATCAGATCCATGGGATCAATGTATTTCTCATCATAGGTAATCTGATATCCCAACTCCGTATTGTCTTCTCCGATCACATACAGGATTGCACCTCTGACCACTTCATCGCCCTCTTTGACCATCGCCTCTCCGTCATTGCGGTAGATACTGTTGTAACCGTTCCCGTGATCTATCCTGATACAGTGAAGATAACCGCTGTCCGTCGTAATTGATGCCACTGTCCCATCGGCCGCCGAGATGATACTGTTGCCCTCAGCGCCGTTTAACTTGACCATCGGATTCTCACCATCAGCTTCCTCCAGTGAAGCTGATGAAGACATGGGGAAACCCACCGGCATATGCGCCTGCGCTCTGATCTGCTCCATGGCCTCTTCCTCTTCCACCTTCTGATTGATCGTATCGCTTAAGATAATAACCTTATCCGTCAGTTCTTCCCTGAGAGCAACCAAGTCTGCATTCTCCTCAGTCAGCTGCGTGATCTCTTCCTGCTGCCTAACGGTCTCCGCCTCCAGAACTTCTATCCTCTCCGCATATCTGTAACACATAATCGATAGAATTATGATTGCTGCCAGCACGATCACCGCCAGCGATTCTATTAACTTCGGTCCGATCCCCATCTGCCGAATGCTTCCGTCTTTGGAATCCGCGAAAAGCATTAATGTGTAATTATGCTTTCTCCTTCTGCCTTCTGTATCGCTCAACGAAAATCACCTCCAGCCTGTATATAGTACTATTGTACCACAGGTACTCCGCATAATACAATCTTTTGTTTACATAAAAACTATTCTCCGCACAAAAAACCTGCCTCCGCCAGCGCCTTCTCGACCGCATCAAGCGTCTCCTCACGCTCCGCCTCGATGGTGTGTAAATGTACGCCCTCCGTCAGCTCGGTAAGCGGTTTCGTCTGATATTCCTCCACTCTGCGCATAAATTCCCGCACATCGGCGCGGCTGCGGATCACCAGATCACCGGACAGCCGCCCATAGATCTCATGCTCCACAATCACATCCACCACCCAACCGCCTGCGTCCACGATACAGTTCAGTTCCCGCACAATATCTTCTCTGCCGTGTCTGACCCGGACCTCTCTTCTGAGCCACTCTCGTTTCAGAGGTTCTTCGTATAAAAGATAACCCCTGTTGGTGGAAATGATATTGCGGTAGGAAGTCCGCAACAACGCCATGTCCTGTACAATCACCTGCCGGCTGACGCCCAGCCGCTTCGCGAGATCGGTTCCGGATACCGCCTCCTTCGCTCCACTTAAGATTTCTATGATCTCTTTTCTCCTCGTTTCACCCTTCATTCTTTCCGTTCGCTCCGTCTATATGATCACACCGTAACCTCTCTTACATCGGAATTTGAACCAATGCACGGTATTTTACTACAGAAACTATACCATATGTTGATTCACCGTACAAGAAAAACACAAAACCCATGTCTGATAAAGATTCGTAAAAACAATGCTTTACATTTATAAAGACATGTGCTATTCTATGAATGTTGACACAACAATTTACTTATTATTTTTTGGAGGTATGTACGATGAACAAAGGTACAGTTAAATGGTTTAACAACCAAAAAGGTTACGGCTTCATCTCTGATGAGCAGGGTAACGATGTATTCGTTCATTACTCAGGACTCAACATGGAAGGTTTCAAGTCTCTTGAAGAAGGAGCTGCTGTTGAGTACGAAGTAGTTAATGGCGAAAAGGGACCTCAGGCCGTAAACGTAACAAAGTTATAAGAAACATCGTTCTTGTAACACCATAATCTCTATTACGATGTACCTGTTCTTAAATATAAATGATAATTTTTATTTAGAATCAGAGATATTGTTGTAACAGATTAGAAAAAAACCTGTCATTCGGCAGGTTTTTTTATTGTATAAGAACTTCCGCGGCATTCTTGCAGCACTTCCTCAAATTTCATGCTGCCTCCGAACAGATCCAACGCACTTCCCACAGTTACATTCACTCTGTCCCTGCCGATACTCTTTAAAAGACGCAGATCCTCCATTCTGTGCACACCGCCGGCGTAAGTTACCGGCAGCTTGCCCCAGTCGCCCAACAGACGCGCCAGCTCTTTCTCAATGCCTTCTGCCTTTCCTTCCACGTCCACCGCGTGAACCAAAAATTCATCGCAGTAATCCGACAACTCATCTAACGTGCGCACCGTCAGTTCCACATCGGTATATTTCTGCCATCTGTCGGTTACAATAAAGTAGCGGTTCTCCTTCTTCCTCGCGCTTAAATCCAAAACAAGCCGTTCTCTGCCCACTTCCCGCACCATATTCTCTATATGATCGTACCGGATCTGTCCGTTTTTAAAAACATAAGATGTGACGATCACATGACTTGCTCCGGCGGACAGAAACTCACCAGCATTCTCAGGCGTGATACCGCCGCCCACCTGCAAACCGCCCGGATACGCATAAAGCGCACTAAGCGCCTGCTTCTTCGTCGCCTCATAGTAAGGTGACGTAATCGGGTTCAACATTATAATATGCCCGTTTGTGATGTTATATTCACGATACAATCCGGCATAAAATGCCGCATCCTGACCGGACACATAATTTTCCTGCGCCGTATCGCCCTGATCGCTCAGGCTGCTGCCTACAATCTGTTTGACGCTTCCGTTGTGAATATCTATACAAGGTCGAAATTCCATTATAAACCTCCATGGTTCAAATTGCCGGCCGTCAGCCGTGCATATTTTATTTTCTAACAGACATAATAACATAGGAGCAGGTGTTTTTGCACAAAAACATCCTGTCTTTAAGAATTTATGTACAACAGTAGCGGCCCAGAGCCATACTGTTTCAAATGAATGCAGAAGCAGCACAAGCCCGGGCGACACGATATGCCCGATCATGCTTCGGAATGGAGGAAAATATGAAAAAGGTAAAAGCATTGTTACTGGTTTCTCTCATGGCGTTGTCCATGACCATGCTGACAGCCTGCGGCACAAACGACAACGCGACAGGCAATGGCAACAACAATTCAACCGCTGCCGATTCCGGTACGGGTAATGATACCAACGCGAATACGGGAACTACAGGCGGCACAGGGGCATCCCAGGATATTACAGACAACGGTACTGCTAACGGCACCGCAAACAACACGACAAACAATACAACCGGTGATACAACCACAGGTAACACAGACAAAAATGAAAATGTCAACGATGTGACTGCCGGAGACACAACAGGAGACACTATGCTCGATAACGTAGGCGACGCAGTCGGTGACGCGGGCAACGCAGTTTCCGATGTAATTGACGATGCCGCTAACGGTGTGGAAAACATGGTAGACGACGTGACAGGTACCGGTAATACGAACAACAATACCGCTTCCAACATGTCAACTCGCGGAACAAGAAGGTAGTAAATTGAGCTTCGCTTTGCGAACTCGGCTCTAAAAGAAATCCGTCCCTTGCAGTATATGGGACGGATTTCCTGTTTTTTATTTTTCAATAATAGTACCATCTCTGTATGCCTGCAGAAGCTCCTCCAACTGGTGTATGCTCTCCCGCAGTTCCGCACCGATATCGGTATCCGCAATCTTCTGCCGCATACTGCTGGTCTCTAAGATCACGGAATCCGAGAAGATATCCGACTCGTGCAGGATCGCCGCCTCCGTAGACTCGAAGGGCTCATGGGCAACCAGCCGCATGCCGTGGGAATTGACTACCAGCGTATACCCTGCGATACCCGTCTTATCCTGATACGCTTTGGAGAAACCGCCGTCTATGATAAGCAGTTTGCCGCCGCACTTAATCGGAGACTCCCCTTTCTTGCGCTCCACCGGCACATGTCCGTTGACAATGTGGGAAACTTTTTCATCTAAGCCGAATTCCCAGAAGATCCTGTCGATCACTATCTCGTTATCAAGTAGTCTGTAATAGCTGTTCTTTGTCTCCTTGTGCATTTCCTTATCTTCCAGAAAATACCGCTCAAAAGTCGCCATCTTATCCTTGCCGAACACCGGCGAATTAGGTCCCGCCCAGATATACCAGATAATATCCTGGCCTTTCAGCTTTTCTTTCAAATTATTATCGGCATAGTAACCCTTCCTGGCATAATGCTCCAGCACATCATAGAGTGCCTTGCCACTGTACTCCTCGCCGTACACAGTGACCTTTCTGAAATCTCCCTTTTCATCCATGGGCACACACCCGTGATAGAGCAGATTGGAATTGTACACCTTGTACAATCCGCCTTTGGAAAAAAGGAATCTGACATGCTTCTGCAGCTTCTCACACTTGACAAATCCCTGTCTGAGACGCTCCATGACCTGCTCTTCCTCCGACGTTAACTCATACGGCCGCTCCCTGTTGACCGTGGGGAAATCCACATCTTTCATGGCATAAGAGACCCCGTCGATCACCAGAGCCTTATTCTCATAATCTATCTTATCGAGCAGCAGCCTGTCCTGCATGCCGAACTCAGGTCTGCGCATGATCAACTGCCCTTCCAGTTTAAACTGGATGATGGCAATCGCTTTATGCATCTTCATGTCCAGACTCAAATCTTTCGTGTCGTAGTCGGTATTATATTTGATGGCAAAAGCGCTGCAGTCCGTCTCTTTGTAAGCGTCCAGCGCAAAGGTTGCAAGGGGAATCAGATTGATGCCGTATCCCTCCTCCAACGTATCCAGATTGCCATATCTGGCAGCCATTCTGATTACATTGGCGATACACGCCAGATGTCCGCTGGCAGCTCCCATCCACACAATATCATGATTGCCCCACTGCACATCCACGGAATGATAGGCGCACAGTGTATCGAGGATAATATGCGGTCCCGGGCCTCTGTCATAGATATCTCCCACGATATGAAGATGGTCGATGACCAGACGCTGAATCAGATAACTTAAGGCAATGATAAACTCCTGTGCCCGTCCGATGCGTATGATCGTGTGAATGATCTCATTATAGTAAGCTTCCTTATCCTGTATCTCCGCTTTCTCCGTAATCAATTCTTCTATGATATAGGAGAAATCCTTCGGCAGAGCTTTACGCACCTTGGAACGGGTATACTTGGAAGAAACCCTCTTCGTGATCTGCACAAGCCTGTGCAGCGTGATCTTATACCAGTCTTCAATCGTGCTTTCATCTTCCTCCCGCAGCACCAGATCAAGCTTCTCTCTCGGGTAGTAGATCAGTGTTGCCAGACTCTTCTTGTCCTTGATGCTCAACGTATTACCGAACTCTTCATCAATGGTGCGTCTGATAGAACCTGATCCATTTTTCAGAATATGATTAAACTGCTCATATTCACCGTGAATATCCGTCATGAAATGTTCTGTGCCTTTGGGAAGATTTAAGATTGCCTGCAGATTAATAATTTCTGTCGATGCTGCCGCGATCGTCGGATACTGCTTGGATAAACTTTTCAAATATCGTAGCTCTAAATCGTCCATAAATGCCTCCGTATTACTGTCTTTTCGCAACAACTATCCCATTATGGTAGAGTTTTGCTTTTCTATTATAATTATCAACTTTTACTCATTGATTACATCACTCATATCATACATTCCTGCCGGCCTGCCCGCAATAAATTTTGCGGCCTGAATCGCTCCCTTGCCGAATACCGCCTTGGAATATGCTCTGTGAGAGAAGGTCACGACCTCGTCCGCCCCCGCAAAGATCACGTCGTGATCTCCTACGATAGTGCCGCCTCTGACCGCGCTGATTCCGATCTCTTTCTGCGCTCTCTTCTCTCTCGTCTGACTTCTGTCATAGACATAATTGTAGGCATTGTCCAGCTCCTCATTGATGGAATCCGCAAGCGCAAGTGCGGTTCCGCTGGGCGCGTCCACTTTCTGGTTGTGATGCTTCTCCACAATCTCAATATCGAATCCCGCCGGTGCAAGAATCCCTGCCGCCTCTTTAAGCAGCTTGAGAAGCATGTTAATTCCCAGCGACATGTTCGCCGACTTTAAGACTGCCACCTTCTTCGACGCCTCCTGCACCTTAGCAAGCTGCTCCTCCGACAGCCCCGTAGTACAGAGCACGCAGGGCACCTGCTTCTCCACACAATAATCCAGCAGTCCGTCAACTGCAGCTGCCGCACTGAAATCAATGACCGCGTCCGCCGCCACGTCACAATCCGCAATCACGGAAAATACGGGGTACGGATTTTTGCCCTCATCGTAAGCATCTACTCCCGCCACGATCTCTATCTCTTCATCTGCCGCGATCAGTCCTGATATAGTCTGTCCCATCTTGCCGTTGCAGCCGTGCATAATTACTCTTGTCATGTTGTGTTACTCCTCCCTCTGCTCTAACTGGTAAGTGTCTGCCACAACTAATGGCAGACACTGTAAACTGTTTCTATAGAATGCCGTAATTGATGAGTGCGGTCTTAAGCGTCTCCACATTCCCGGGCTCCATCTCGGACAGCGGCATATGCAGCGGCCCCACGTTCTTGCCCATCAGATTCATCGCTGTTTTCACCGGAATCGGATTCACCTCGCAAAACAGTGCATCAAACAACTCAATGACACGAAGCTGCTCCTTCATACTGCCCTCTATATCACCGTCGAAAAATTTCTGACAGAGGTCATGCATCTGCCTCGGCGCTACGTTGGACACAACGGAAATCACGCCCTTGCCGCCCAGTGACAACAGAGGTACTACCTGATCGTCATTGCCGGAATACAAATCAAGCTTACTACCCGCTAAAGCCATCAGCTTCACCACCTGGGAAATATTGCCGCTGGCCTCTTTAATCGCCACGATATTGCTGACCTCCGTGCATAATTTCACTACTGTCTGTGGTAGAATATTGCATCCTGTCCTGCTTGGTACGTTGTACAGGATAATGGGTAGTTTCACGGAATTCGCAATGGTTTTAAAATGCTCGTATAATCCCTTCTGAGTAGCCTTGTTGTAGTAAGGCGTCACGAGAAGCAATCCGTCCACTCCGTATTTCTCCGCTTCCGTAGACAGATATACTGCCGTCTTCGTACAGTTAGAACCCGTACCCGCGATAACCGGCACTCTGCCTTTTACCTTCTCGGCACAGAACCTGATCAGATCCAGATGCTCCTCATGCGTCAACGTGGACGCCTCTCCTGTCGTGCCGCACACGATGATTGCATCCGAGCCGCCCGCGATCTGCTCCTCCACCAGTTCCTCGAATTTCTCATAATTAATGCTTCCGTCCTCATGAAACGGCGTGACGATCGCCACCCCGGCTCCTTTAAAAATTGCCATACATACCCTGCCTTTCTGGTCGCTTTGTCCGGCTGATCGGCGCTGTGCGTCCATATGTTTCCCCGCTTACGCAAAAAGAAAACTGACCGCACAGGGCCAGTTTAAACTCTAACTTACCTGATAGCGCCCCATCGATTCGATGACAGTCATACAGTTCTTAACTGTATGCCCAAGATGAGAATCCGCAGATAACTCTCACTTTCGGCGTCTTCCCCTTTCGAAACTCTTCACCTGTGTCTGCAACATCCAAACTCCTACTGATGAAAAACGCAACCTCTATCAATCTCCATTTTTATTGTTGAAATTATCATAGCACCATGCCATAGGGATGTCAACAGATTCTTCGATGAAGCCTCGGTTAATCCCATTTCTTAAAGCGCATCGTCTCAACCTTAGTCACCTCATCTGCCAACATACATACCTCATCATTCAGCGTAATCCCCGTCATGATGATGTCCATCTCATCCGGTTTCGATGCCAGAAGCGTCTGTAACTCCTCTACTGTGATGATCCCGTTGTCGATCAGCCCCAGCACTTCATCCAGGATCAGCAGTGAACACTCTCCCGTGTTCATCACTTTCTTGGCAAAATTGAGACCGTTACGGATGTTCTGGCACTCTTCCGCTTTATGCTCTTCCGTAAGACTCATAAAATCTTCGTTGGATTTTTCAAAACGGAATATCTTGATCTCCGGCTCCAGCCGCTTCACAAACTCTGACTCCGCCAATCCTCTTCCCTTTAAGAACTGGATGATGACTATATCTTCGCCATTGCACGCAGTTTGCACCGCTCTGCCGAGCGCTGCCGGAGATTTACCGTGCCCGTCTCCGCTATAGATCTGAATCATGCCGTTTCTCATATTGTATCCCTCGCTATTTCCCGCACATTTCCTGTATAATTTTACTATACTATGTTTGCCTATCATAGCACAATCGGGATTTTCGTGCAACTGTTTGTTCCTTATCAGGTTTATTCCGCTCTATTCTTCCTCCACCATTTCCAGCTTGCTCACAGACACTTCATAAGCGACCCTTCTCTCCAGCTGGTCCTCAGATAATTTCTTCATATATTCTCTGCTCTGAATCCTGCCCCAGATCGCACAGCGGCTTCCTACTTCGAAGCTGCTCGCAAATCTCGCATTTCTCCCCCAGCAGATACAGGGTATGTAATCGGATTTACCGTAGGGTCTGTTTACCGCCAATAGCAGATCGGCAATCTCCCGGCCAAGCGGTGTCTTTCTGTAGATCGGTGCCTTACAGATATAGCCGTCCAGAAAGATCTGATTTGTCTTGGCGCTTTCCCCGATATCCTCCACGAACTCAATTTCTCTTGCAAACACAGACAAAACAAGCCTGTTCTTTCTCTCTTCATGTCTGTTGTAGGAGCGGAACTGCCCTGTGATACAGATCTTCATCCCCTTGTAGTCCTCGCCTACATCAAGGAGTCTCTCCGAAACCATCACCGGAATGATATCCGTGGAGTCACTGAGACGATCTACACTGATATCTACCATATAGAATCCCTCTCCGAAAATCTCGTGGCTGAAGGTAAAATCACTTACGATCTCCCCCATAATTGCCACCTGGTTGTTTTCAATAACCTTATCTGTCATGTTTTTCTCCCTTCTACACTGTGGAATTGCTCATAGAAATTCCTTTTTGTATTGTACTATCAATATATAAGAAAACCGGCCCGAATAGAACTGTTAAGGGTCGCGGAATTATGCGGTCATCGTCGAAAAATCAAAGGTTTACAGATTTTATGCGGCAAAAAAACATATTCCCTGATAGCTATACAATCCCAGATAACTATAACAGAAAGCAGAACCGGAGCCCGGAACCACCGGCAGTGCTTGCAAGATCAGAATTGTGGTGATATAATTAATGGGTTTTGTAAAAGTGAGTTTTCTGTTCATAAAATAAGAAAGGCAAGATCAATCATGAACCAGACAAGAGAAGATGTAAGAAATATAGCGATCATCGCTCACGTTGACCACGGCAAGACAACGCTGGTGGACGAGCTGTTAAAACAGAGCGGTGTTTTCAGAGAAAATCAGGAAGTTGCGGAGCGTGTCATGGACTCCAATGATATCGAGAAAGAGCGCGGTATCACGATTCTGTCCAAGAACACGGCCGTTATGTATAAGGGCGTAAAGATCAACATCATCGACACTCCCGGACACGCCGACTTCGGCGGCGAGGTGGAACGTGTGCTCAAAATGGTGAACGGTGTCATCCTCGTCGTGGACGCTTTCGAAGGTCCCATGCCCCAGACGAAATTCGTTCTGAAGAAAGCGCTGGAACTGGACTTATCCGTAATCGTATGTATCAATAAATGCGACCGCCCGGAAGCAAGACCCATCCAGGTGGTAGATGAGGTACTGGAGCTCTTCATGGATCTGGATGCCAACGACGAACAGTTAGACTGTCCCTTCGTCTACGCTTCCGCCAAGGCGGGAACCGCCAGCACACAGCTCACCGTGAAGGGCGGCGACATGACTCCCCTTTTCGACACGATTCTGGAGCATATCCCGGCACCCACGGGCGATCCCGACGCCGGCACACAGGTGCTGATCAGCACAATCGACTACAACGAGTATGTGGGACGTATCGGGGTAGGCAAAGTAGACAACGGTTCCGTCAAGGTTAATCAGGAAGTGGTCATTGTCAATCACCACGATCCTGATAAGATGCGCAAAGTCAAAGTCAGCAAATTATATGAATATGACGGTTTAAATAAAGTAGACGTCGAGGAAGCCGGAATCGGCTCCATCGTAGCAATCTCCGGCATCTCGGATATTCATATCGGAGACACCCTCTGTTCTCCCGATAATCCGCAGCCGATTCCGTTCCAGAAGATTTCCGAGCCGACCATCGCTATGCATTTTATCGTCAACGACTCTCCTCTTGCCGGACAGGAAGGCAAGTATGTGACCAGCCGCCATCTGCGCGACAGACTGTTCAGGGAATTAAATACCGATGTTTCCCTCCGGGTGGAAGAAACAGAGACTACGGAAGCCTTCAAGGTCTCCGGACGGGGTGAACTGCATCTGTCCGTTCTGATCGAAAACATGCGCCGTGAAGGGTATGAATTTGCAGTCAGCAAGGCGGAAGTATTATATAAGACAGATGAAAACGGCAGGAAACTGGAGCCTATGGAACTGTGTTATATAGATGTGCCGGAGGAATTCTCCGGAACTGTCATTGAAAAGTTAAGCCAGCGCAAAGGTGAACTGCTGAACATGGGACTTGCCTCCGGCGGATACAGCCGGTTGGAGTTCTCCATTCCCTCCCGCGGCCTGATCGGCTATCGCGGCGAGTTCATGACGGACACCAAGGGCAACGGCATTATGAACAGCATTTTCGACGGCTACGGCCCCTACAAGGGAGATATCCAGTACCGCAAACAGGGATCTCTCATCGCTTTCGAGGCAGGTGAAGCAATTACTTACGGTCTCTTCAACGCACAGGAGCGTGGCACGCTCTTCATCGGTCCTGGCACTAAGGTATATTCCGGCATGGTCGTGGGGCAGAACGGACGGGGCGAGGACATCGAGCTGAATGTCTGCAAGAAGAAGCAGCTCACCAACACCCGTTCCTCCAGCGCAGACGAGGCGCTGCGGCTCACGCCGCCGAAGGTTTTGAGTCTGGAGCAGGCTTTGGAGTTTATTGATACGGATGAGCTGTTGGAGGTGACTCCTAAGACGATCAGAATCCGGAAGAAGATTTTGGATCCGACGCTTAGAAAGAGGGCGGCTATTTCGGCGGCGAGTAAGAAGTGATATCTGCAACTTCTAATAAGGCCGCTTGGACAGAAGCCAATATCTACGGAGCCGCGCTTTCGCTCCGTTCCGAGCGTAACAGACACTAAGCTCGTGAGTTGCAGAGCAACTCATAACCTCGCTAAGTGCTGACGCTCTCCAAGGGCTCCTTAAGATATTGGCTTCTGTCCAAGCTGGTGTATTGGCTGGCTTATGAATGGTGCTTAAATGACCGTCAGCTAATTATTACTTGTTTTTAGGAATTGAATTATTGCGTCATAATTTTCAGGGCGATGAGGGAAAGCGCAGTTTGTGCAGTCTTTGATTTTTCTCCCATCTCTTTGTATGTAGTGGGGATTTCCTGCGCATTTTTCTATCAGATACAGCGGACAGTAGCAAAACAGGCAGTTAAAGTCCTCCAAGCCTTTATGGCAGGGGAAATATTGGCAGTCTCTGTTTTCAAAGAAGCGATATGAATTTTCCATACTTATTTTACTCCTTTCTCTCTATCGGTCATCTTGCGTTGATATTGCGCCGCTTTTTCCACGAAAGCCTTTACAAATGCAGGGTTGGACGGATAATACAAATGCGGAAAGCCCATCCAATAGTTATCTCCTTCCATGATACAGGAATATTCCCTGCCTGTCACCGGTTTGACCGCCAAAACATCCTCTCCGCTGTTTGTGCTGTCATAATAGTGAAACTCGTGTCCTTTAATGATTTCTCCTTCCGGCAGAAAATGGCTGTGCTTTTCCCTCAGCTCAATATAGCCGAACCGCACTGACTTACTGGTATCATAACATTGCCGGGGAATGACTCCCACCATATCATGACTGGTTCCTTCCTTGTCTATAATCGCGGCATGCAAGTACATGAATCCGCCGCACTCTGCCACCACAGGCACGCCCTTTTCTACCGCCTGTTGCACTGCGGTACGCATGAGTCTGTTCTCACTGATCTTATCTGCATACAACTCCGGATAGCCGCCTCCGATCAACAATGCATGGCATGGTTCCGGTAATCTGTCATCATGAAGCGTGGAAAAATATTTTATTTCCGCGCCGTTTTCCTCCAGCATGCAGAGATTGTCCGCATAGTAGAAACAAAATGCCTCGTCTCTTGCCACGGCGATGACAGGACGGTCAGTCGATATATCCTTATTGACATCTAAATCTTCCGCATTTTTATTACTCTCTGCATTCTCCGCGTCCCCAATCTCTTTAGCACTTTCCGCAATTTCCAAAATCGCCTTCAAGGAAACTGTCTTCACAAATTCCCCGGCAAGCGACATCATTTTATCTTTCATCCCGGTCAGCTCATCGGGTTTGACCAGCCCTAAATGTCTGCTCTCCACATACAGTTCTTTCTTTTCCGGCAGGAATCCCAAGACCGAAATCCCTAATTCCTTCTCAATCAGCGGCCTCAGGATCTCATAGTATCCCTCGGACATCCTGTTCAGGATCACGCCACTTATCAACTGCTCCTTATCATACGCCAGGAATCCCGCAAGCATAGGAATGAGAGAGCGTCCCATTCCTTTGGCATCTACCACCAACACAATCGGCGTTTCCGTCACCTGCGCCAGATGATAAGAGGAGCCTTCTTTCCTGACACCACCTAATCCGTCGAAAATACCCATAACGCCTTCTAAAACCGCAAAGCCGCCTTCCGGTGCATGCTTCAAAAAAAGCTTTCTTGTCTGCTCTTCGCCGGTGAAAAAAGTATCCAGATTCCTCGACGGCACACCGATCACTTGCTCATGAAACATAGGATCGATATAATCCGGGCCGCATTTAAAAGAAACCGCCTGATACCCTTCGTTGATAAGTGTCTGCAAAAGAGCGCAGGTGATCGTAGTCTTACCGCTGCCGCTCTTAGGTGCGGCAATCATGATTCTTCTATACTTCATGTGATCTGTTTCTCCATATTTATTCCGCGCGCAATGTTTATGCACATATCCTGCCAATCAATCACCTGTAAACCGAAACGCACATATCCAGACAGGATTTTCGGCCTGCATTAAATGATAACTCCCTGCTTTTCTTGCGCGGCTTGCCTGTATCTGCACGATCTCTTCCTCCCGGATATCATACAATGACAAAATCTCTTTCACTTCACAGACAGTCTCCATCGTAACGGCATTGATCACAACACGCATATCGGGGTTGATCTGTCTAAGCGCTGACAATATTTCTTTCAATCTGCCGCCGCTTCCTCCGATAAATGCGTGTGTCGCCTTAGGCAGACCGGATAAGCTTTCCGGTGCCGCACTTTCAACTACCGTAATATTCTGCAGCCCGAATTTCTCCTGATTTCTTTTGATCAGGGAGATCGCTTCCTCATTCCGTTCTATGGCATATACCCGTATATCATCCGACAACGACGCTGTTTCCACCGCCACAGAACCGGTTCCGCTACCGACATCGTAGACCACTGCCTTATCATGTAAGCGCAGTTTGCAAATACTGATTTCCCGTATCTCTTCTTTCGTCATGGGCACTTTATCCCTAATAAATTCTACATCCGCAATACCGTGTGTCACTTGTCTGTCCGTCGCATATGGATTGCTGATAAAACAGGTATACAGCCCTTCCCGGTTTAATTCACAGCATTCCTGCGGCGTATGGCTTGTGATCATCTGGTCTTCGTAGGATAACCGATATCCCGTCACGATCCTGCACTCCGTCATGCCCGCTTCTGTCAGCAGGCTGCCGAGACAGTTTACATCCCGAACACCGGACATGAGCAGAAACGTCTTTGGGTTGCGCTTTATCCTGCGGATCAAATTACACACTTCCTTGCCATGCATACTATAGACAGCCGCATCCTGATAACTTATTCCGATACAGGAGGCAAGACAGGCTACTGAAGAAATGCCGGGCATAATGCGTACTTCCGCCCTCAATCTTTGCTCCCGGATCTCCTGCTCCAAAACCGCGTACAGAGCTTGGCATCCACTGTAGAAACCGCTGTCTCCGGAAAAAAGGACAACCGCCCGTTTATTTTCCGTAAATTGATTCTTTTCCTGGGTTTCCCGCAAGCACGGGATAATCTGCTCCGCCTTGTAGGCAAAATGAATCTCCTTGCAATTACCTTTGCAACATTTCAATGACGGCTCCCGAAACATTCTCTCGACGCCGAACAGAACATCCGCTTCTTCTACCGCCTTACGCACTTCTTCTGTCATGCAGTTCTCATGGCCCATGCCGATACCCGCCAGGGTAATCTCCAGCCGTCCCTGTTTCCGAAATTCTTTCCTGCAGATTTTTTCCAGTTCCACACACGCTTCGGCAAAAGAGTATCCCTCTTCCTCCTCCGGTCGTCCGATGACAAACACCTGTGTTCCCGTCTTCTCTGCCGCCTCCAATTTCTCCCCATATCCGCCGGATACGCCGCTTTCCTTTGTCACTAAACAGGAAATACGGTATTGACGGATCATCGCTACATTCATTTCCGCAGTGAAAGGACCCTGCATGGCGATGATCTGCTTCCCGCAAATCCCCTGCTCCATACAGAGAGTAAGACTTTCCATGCCGGGAAGCACCCTTACATACAGTCTGCTTTTCATATTCTCCGATCTGCAATATATCGGCAGTTCCTTGCTTCCAGTCGTCAACAGAATATTCCCTTCCGTATGTTCCAAAGCTTCCGCACAGTCTTCATTCGTCTCAAAAAAGGCGATATGATCTCCAAACCTGTCCGGCCGGGTGTTATCCCGTTTCAGCCGCAGACAGACAATGTCCTTTCCCTGCTCCGCTAACTCCCTCACCGCCGCTTTGATATTGTGCGTAATCTCTCTCGCATAAGGATGGGTTGCGTCCACCACCGCCCTGAATCTTTCCTTTTGTAAAAAAGCAGTGATCTCCTCCCGGTTCATTCTTCCCCGGCGGACCCTGACAAGAGGATGCGGATTTAAAACAATGCCGCCGTATTCCGTGGCAACACAGACCGTATGTCCTATCCCTGCTGCCGCCAGACATTCCGATACCTTTCTGCCCTCGGTGGTTCCCGCAAAAATCAATATCTCCCCCGATTTTTCTTTTCGTTTGTCTTTATCTGTGATCTCACTCAATTTGATATCCCCGCTTCGTAATCAATTTCCCGTTTATAATCTCAGAGCCGGAATTCCCGATAAATACCGTGGTAAACATGTTTACCTCTCTGTTCCGCAATTCCCGCAGAGTGCAAACTTCAGCTTTTGTTCCCTTCCTGCCTATATTTTCCACATATCCGCAGACTCGTTCCTCCTCCACGGCGATAAGCAGAATATCACAGGCTCTCATCAGATAATCCTTTCGCTTATGGCTGGACGGATTATAGAGCACGATGGCAAAATCTCCCTCTGCCGCCGCTTTCAGCCTTTGTTCAATCTTGCCCCACGGTGTCAGCAGATCACTTAAGCTGATTACGCAGAAATCATGATTTACAGGTGCTCCGAGAACTGCCGCCCCGCTGCTTGCCGCCGTGATTCCGGGAATCATTACCAGTTCCGTCTGCGGATACTCCCGCCCGATCTCATACATTAGGGAAGCCATCCCATAGATTCCCGCGTCACCGCTGCATACGAGAGCCACACGTTTTCCTTTTCCGGCTTCCGTAAAGCACAATCTGCACCGCTCTTCCTCCATGCGCATGGGCGTAGACAACAATTCTTTGTCCCGAAAACGTTCCGGCAAAAGATTCAGGTAAACAGTATAGCCGACGATCACATCGGCCTGTTCTATTGCGTACAGTGCCTCTCCTGTCATCATTTCTTCCCTTCCCGGTCCCATTCCTACGATATAGATTCTGCCTGCCATCTGCATTCCCGTCCCTTTCAATCGCTGTCTTCTGTTATCCCTGTCTCTTCCGCACTCTCTTAGCGAGCGCAAAAGTCATGCCATTCTCTGCGTACTTCGCGCATATAAGCTGTCCACTTTCCCCGCAGGCCCTTAACGCTGCCCGCTCGCATACATTATCAACGCCCACCTGCTCCTGTACAAAAGAGGATTTCTTAATTTCCCCTTCTACTGCCTGCAATTCTTCCGCCGTATAGGTAAGAAAAGGAATACGCTCTTTCCTGCACCATCGAATGATTCCCTGCTCTTCACTCTTAATTGAGATAGACGAAAGTGCAAAGACCTGCATGGTTGAAACGCCGTATTCTTTCAGCTTTTTCATAATGAAATCTTCTATTTCACCGGCACTCTTCCCCTTTTTACATCCCAGACCGATGGCAAACTCTTTCGGTTTTAACAAGATTGCCGCATCATGCACATCATCCTTGGACGTAATCAAAATATCAACATGCTGTACCGGCGGGTATGATACTCTGCACATTCCTACCGGCATCCTGTCATCATATCCAGGTTCTATAGACACGGTAATCTCCTCCCCCGCCAATACCTTCGCGGAAACATTTGCGATTCCTTCCTTATTTACGATATATAAGTCATTCTCCTTTGCGAATAAATCCACCGCAAACTTGTCATTGATATCAGTCGCCGTAGTGATCACCGGCACCGCGCCTGTCTTTTCCGACAGATAACAAGCCAGCTCATTGGCGCCTCCCATATGTCCCGACAAAATCGGAATCACGTATTCTCCCCGTTCATCCATGACAAGCACCGGACTGTCGTGCAGCTTATCCGTCAGATAAGGTGCGATTGCCCGCACCGCAATCCCGCAGGCACCGATAAAAAGCAAAGCATTTCTTTCCTCCATCTGCACCTTTGCCCACTGGTTTAAGGATGTATCCACGAAGGAAGTCTTTGCAAAAACCGAAGCTGCCCCGGACATCCCGCCTGATACTTCGCCGGGCGTTTCATCTGTTCCACCTTTATATTTCGTGTATAATACGGTTTCTACTTCTTGCAGCGCCTTTGCAAGATGCTCCGCAAGCCGGTATCCGTTTCGGGTAAAACTGATCACGCATAATTTCATGCCAACCTCCATCGATCTGCATGGCAAATATAATCTACTCTTTTCCACGTCTAAACTCCGTTGTAAAATCAGGTGCATACAGCCTGGATCTCTCATAATGATGATGGGCGACCGCATCCCCTACCAGCACCAATGCCGTCTTGGTAATACCATGCCCGGCCGCCGTATCATACAATGTCCCTATCGTACAGATGTAAGTTTCCTCTTCCGGCCAGGTCGCTTTGTAGATTAACGCCGCCGGCGTGTCCGTGCGATAACCGCCCTGTATCAGCCGTCTGCTTAATTCCTGCAGCATTCCCGCACTCAGATAAACTGCCATAGACGCCTGATGTGCCGCAAGGCTCTCAATACTTTCCTTCTCCGGTACTTTTGTTCTTCCTTCCATCCTTGTAATGATCAGGGATTGGGATATTCCCGGCAGTGTATACTCCAGATTCAGGGATGACGCCGCACCGAAACAGGCGCTGACACCCGGACAGCTCTCATAGGCAATCCCCATCTTATCCAATTCATCCATCTGCTCCCTGACCGCCCCATAGACGCTGGGATCGCCGGTGTGAAGCCGTACCGTAGCCTTTCCTTCTTTTTCCGCTCTCTGCATGATTTCCAGCACTTCCTCCAACGTCAATTCGGCGCTGTTATGTACTTCACACCTTTTCTTCGCATAAGAAAGCAGCTCCGGATTGACCAGAGAACCTGCATATATAATGACATCCGCGCGTTGCAGCAGCCGCATGCCTCTGACCGTTATCAAATCTACCGCGCCTGTTCCTGCGCCAACAAAGTAAACCATGCTTCCGCCTCCTTACTCCTTGCCAGTTCTCCGTACCCGCTTGCATACAAAATACAGTCCGTTTGCAGTCTGCCTCCGGAACGGTTTTCCATGTAATAGCAGATGCGCTCTGCGATGTGATCCATCACCGGCTGCCTCTTCCCACTCTCCGTTAAAACAGGCAATGCCTCCTCCGTGGTCACACACTCCAGTATCCGTCTCACCTGTCCTAATTCCATTTGTTCCCTGACGCAGAACGCCGCAAGAAGTTCCATACGGCAGTCCGCTTCCCGCGAATGCGTATTCATAATGCCGCCCGCCACTTTAATCAGTTTGCCGATATGACCTGTTAAAAGCATTTTCCGAAATCCCAGTTCTACCACCATGTCTATGGTCTCTCCGATAAAATTGCTGCATTTCACGCTTCTGTCCAGATCATATCCGTAAGTCTTTTTCATAAAATCCAGACCGTAATTACCCGGTGAAACAGCCACATAATCGAAACCTTCCTCTCTTCTTTGGCGCAGTTCTACCCGAATCGTGTCTAAGATCGCCTGACTGCTCATAGGCTCCACGATACCGCTTGTCCCCAGGATCGATATGCCTCCCACGATACCGAGTTTCGGATTAAAAGTACGTTCCGACAGTTCTTCTCCGCCCGGCACCGAGATCTCGATTTCCAAGCTGCCCGAATAATCCGTGATCCGGCAGACTTCCATGACTTCCTTTCTGATCATCTCCCGCGGCACATGGTTGATCGCCGCATTTCCTACCGGCTGGTCGAGTCCCACTCTGGTCACTCTCCCCACGCCTGTGCCGCCCTCGATTCTGAGCTCCGGCTGCTGATTTCGCCTTTCTTCTGGTCCTCGTTTACTTTCTTTTGCATCAGAGTCACTCGCATAAGAGACTTTGGCATAAATCCACGCGCCCGTGGTGATATCGGGATCGTCTCCGCCGTCTTTTTCCACGGCACAGCTCACCTCGTTCTCCCCGCGTCTGATATCTAAAATCTGCGCCGTATAGGGAATCCCTTTCGGCGTCTCTATGGTGATCTTCGTCTTCTTTCTTCCTGTCAAAAGCATGTAAGCCGCAGCTTTCGCCGCAGCAGCCGCACAGCTTCCGGTGGTAAATCCGTATCTCACTTGGCATCTCCTTCCGGCACTCTCTGCACCTGATATAAAACAGCATTGCAGATGGCCGCCGCCACGTTGCTTCCGCCTTTTCTCCCTACATTGACAATATACGGAATTCCGGTCTCTAATATCAGTTCCTTCGCTGCCTCCACATTCACGAATCCCACCGGAACACCGATAATAAAGGCGGGTTTCCAGTCGCTCTCTTTTGCCATTTCATATAACTTAATCAAGGCCGTCGGCGCATTGCCGATCGCAAAAATAACCGGTTTCTCTATAGCCGCTGCTTTTTCCATGCTGACAGCCGCCCGTGTCATATTCCTCTGCTTCGCCAAAAGCGCAACATCCTCATCCGCCATAAAGCAGTGCGCTTCTCCGCCGAATCCTGCCAGCACCTTCTTATTAATTCCCGCCAGAGCCATATTGGTATCCGTCACGATATCCGCACCGCTTCTGATCAGTTCCGTCATGACTGCTGCCGCTCCCTTTGAAAAATGCAACGTCTTAGCGTAATCAAAATCCGCGCTCGTGTGGATAACCCGCTTCGTGATCATCTCCTCATCCGTCGGAAGGCTGATACCCCTTTTCATAAGTTCATCACTGATGATCTCGAAACTGCGTTTTTCTATTTCTCCCGGCTGTAAATACTCTATTCTATCCATTCATAATCTCCCAACCTGTTCTACCGTTACTACGGTTGATCAATCAGATTTCCGTTGCAATCATGTTCAGCAAAATGTCATTTTCCGCTCTGCTCTTTACTGCAATCCGATAATATCCTCTGCCTAATCCCCGGAAATTTTCACAGTCCCTGATCAGAATTCCTTTAGCCAGCAGCTTATCATACAGCTTCTCGTGCAGCTCCTCTCTCCACTCCCCACGCAGAGCTTCTTCACGGCAGATCAGCACAAAATTTGCCTCGGACGGATAAACTGTATAACCCTTGTTTCTCAACCCACTTACCAGATACTCCCGCTCTCTCCTGATATAGCTTTCCGTTTCTGCAATAAAATCTGCCTGTCCCGCACACACACGACCTGCCTCCTGTGCAAAAACCGAAAGATTCCATTCCGGAAGCTGCCTTTTAATCCGCCGAAGAAGCGC
>CAMWMS010000031.1 GCA_947175435.1 uncultured Lachnospiraceae bacterium
TTGGTACTTTGGAGAGTCATATTCATTTTTTCATTACAGTTTGCGGAAACTCAAAGTTGTTACAGTTAGCAGGGTATCTTAATCGTCTGCACATATAGAAGTTCATATCTGCGGAGCCGCGCTTTCGCGCTTAAGGCTTCTTTACAAGGGGGAGGAAAAAAGATATACTGAAAGAGCAGTGCAAAAGTTACTACTGTTCATGAGTAAGAGGAATCAAGTCGATGGGAGAGCAGGATAAAGAACAAAGCGGCATAGAGCAGGGCACGGCCAAGGAACAGGCAGAATATACGCCGCCTGTACAGCCGGATTTTTTGCGTGAAACGATAAAACAGAAGCCTGTCAATAAGAAAAAGCTGATCAGAAGAACCGTGATCACGGTAGTGATGGCAGTCGTTTTCGGTCTGGTGGCATGTGTGACGTTCCTGGTACTCGAGCCTGTTATCAGCAATCGTCTGTACCCGGAAGAAGAAGCAAAGGAAGTGCAGTTTCCGGAAGAGACCGTGACGGAAGAGATGAAGCCTGAGGATATGCTGGTGGAGGAAGAGAAAGAGCCTGAGGTGGAGATCGTACAGGCGGAGCTGGAAGATGAGCAGATCGAAAAACTGCTGTCACAGGTGCAGTTCGGAATGGAAGATTATCAGGCGCTTTACGGGGAGCTGGCGGAGCTGGCACAGACGGCAGGGCGGTCCATCGTGACCGTAACCGGAGTCGTGTCGGACGTTGACTGGTTCAACGATATTTATGAAAACGAGGCTTCTGCTTCGGGAATTATTGTAGCGAATAACGGTAAATCTATTTTGATCTTAGTCAGCGGCGGAACGCTGAATAATGTGGATAGTATTATTGTGACATTCTGCGATCAGGCGAAAGTCAATGCTGACCTTGTACAGAAAGATGTCACGACGGGGCTGGCAGTCCTCTCGGTGCCGCTTATGAGCATAGAGGAAGAGACGATGGACGTCATAGATATCGCGAATCTGGGCAGTTCCAATAACAGCAATCTTCTTGGTATGCCTGTCATGGCGCTGGGTAGTCCGATGGGGACAAGCGGATCGGTCTGTTACGGTGTAGTGACCTCTGTGGGAACAGTGCTGGATCAACCCGATTCCGCATATAAGACGATTACAACGGATATATATGCCAGCCGGAATGCGACGGGGGTGCTCGTCAATCTGAAGGGGATGGTCATCGGCATTATTGACAATGTCAACACCAGCAATGATATGGGAAATCTGTTGACTGCATACGGAATATCCGAGTTGAAGAGAACGATCGAGAAGATGTCCAATGATAAGGAAAGAGCTTATCTTGGTATCCGTGGCGCTGATGTGACGAGAGAGGCAAGCGAGGAACTGAATATCCCGCAGGGCGCGTATATTAAAGGGATCGAGATGGATTCTCCTGCAATGGCGGCAGGGATCCAGAGCGGTGACGTGGTGGTGCAGATCAATGAGACACCGATTAACACTTATAACGATCTGCTCACTGTTCTGTATAATGCCAATCCGGAGGATACGCTGACTTTCATGCTGATGCGGCAGGGACGTGAGATGAACGCAACGGTGACATTAGGAACGAGATAGGTTGTAAAATTATGAGGCGCTTCGATAGAATCAAGATGAAATCATGCGCAGAAATGAGGATAGGATGAAATATATTAAGGATTATAAAGAAGGCGACAGGGTATTTGATATCTATCTGTGCAAGCATAAACAGTCCGCCGTTACGAAGAACGGTAAACCATATGATAATGTGATCCTGCAGGACAAGACGGGAACCGTGGATGCTAAGATCTGGGACCCTAATAATGCAGGAATCGAGGATTTCGATACATTAGATTACATAGAAGTGTATGGGGATGTAACCAGTTTTCAGGGAGCCAATCAGGTTAATGTGAAACGTATCCGCAAGTGCCATGAGGGTGAATATGATCCCGCGGATTATCTTCCCGTAAGCAAATATCCGATTGAGGATATGATGAAGGAGTTGCTTGCATTGATCGACAGTATCGGGAATCCCTATCTGAAGAAATTGCTGCAGGCATTTTTCGTGGAAGACGAGGCATTTGTGAAGGTATTCAAACAATCCTCTGCAGCAAAGACAGTGCACCATGGTTTTGTAGGCGGTCTGCTGCAGCACACGCTTGCAGTGGCGAGACTGTGCGATTATTTCAGCAGTCAATATGCCGTTTTGAACAGAGATCTTCTGCTGACGGCGGCGATCTGTCATGATATCGGCAAGACGAAAGAGTTATCTCTTTTCCCGCAGAATGATTATACGGACGACGGACAGTTCCTCGGGCATATTGTAATCGGCAGTGAGATGATCGGGGAAAAGATCAGGATGATAGACGGGTTCCCGGCGCTGCTTGCAGGGGAACTGAAGCATTGCATTCTGGCGCATCACGGGGAGTATGAGTTCGGATCTCCCAAGAAACCCGCTATTGTAGAGGCGGTCGCGCTGACCTTTGCGGACAATACCGATGCGAAGATGGAGACCTTCACGGAACTTTTGGAAAGTACGAATGACACGGGGTGGCTTGGGTATAACAGGCTGTTTGAGTCTAATGTGAGAGGGACGAAGGTGGAGTAGGATAGCGAAAGAGGTATAATGACATATGGATTACGGAAAGTATCAGAAAAATGATATTGTCACGGTCACGATAGAGGATATCGGTAATGACGGTGAGGGAATCGGCAAGGCGGAAGGATATACGCTTTTCGTAAAAGATGCGATTATCGGTGATGTGGTGGAGGCGAGAATCACCAAATGTAAGAAGAATTACGGTTATGCGAGAGTAGAGAAGGTGGTAACGCCTTCTTCTTTTCGTGTGGAACCTAAGTGCAGATTTCACAGACAGTGCGGCGGCTGCCAGATTCAGGCTATGAGCTATGACCGGCAGTTGATTTATAAACAGGATAAGGTACGGGAAAATCTAAGCCGCATCGGCGGGTTTGCGCCGGAGCTGGTGGATGCCGTGATGGAACCGATGGTCGGCATGGAGGAGCCGTGGCACTACCGTAATAAGGCACAGTATCCGATAGGTTATGACAAGAACGGTAATCTTGTCACCGGGTTCTATGCGGGCAGGACACATGACATTATAGCAAACACTGACTGCGCGTTAGGTGCACCTGAGAATCAGGTCATTCTCGAGGCGGTTTTAGGCTATATGCGCGAGAACCGTGTAACCGTGTATCGTGAGGCAGAGGGCACCGGGCTGGTGCGCCATGTGCTGATCCGGACGGGATTTCAGTCGGGGGAAATCATGGTGTGTATTGTGATTAACGGGAGGAAGCTGCCGGCAGAGGAGAGGCTGGTTGAGAGGTTGACAAGGCTAAGATTCTCGGAAGGTGAAGGCAGAATGACAAGCATCTCTGTCAGCATCAACACCGAGAAGACAAATGTAATTATGGGGAAGGAAATTCGAGTGCTCTGGGGGCAGGATCGGATTCACGATACTTTGGGCGGAATATCTTTTGCGATTTCTCCGTTGTCCTTCTATCAGGTTAATCCCGTGCAGACAGAGAAACTATATGCTCTCGCACTGGATTATGCCGGATTGACAGGGAAAGAGACCGTCTGGGATTTGTACTGCGGAATCGGAACGATATCCCTCTTTATGGCGAAGAAGGCAAAGCAGGTGTATGGCGTGGAAGTAGTTCCGGAGGCGATTGCGGATGCCGAAGAGAATGCCCGCGATAATGGGATCAGTAACGTGCAGTTCTTCGTTGGAAAGGCGGAAGAAGTACTGCCGGCATTTTATGAGGGGAAATTGAATACGGATGATGTGTCGGGAGAGGGAAACGGCAAGGAAATAGGATTAACGGACGAGCAGATGCGGCATCCCGACGTGATGGTGGTTGATCCGCCGCGTAAGGGGTGTGATGAGAAGTGTCTGGAGACAATGCTTGCAATGAAACCGGAGAGGATTGTGTACGTGAGTTGTGACTCGGCTACGTTGGCGAGAGATTTGAAGGTACTGTGTGAAGGCGGTTATGAGTTGAAGAGAGTGCGGGCTGTGGATCAGTTTGGGCATAGTGTGCATACAGAATCTGTGTGTCAGCTTGTGAGAAAAGATACAGATGGCAGTATTATAGGGAATGCAGGGAGTACGGTGAAGAGAAAAGTAAATTATCGTGAAGAAGAGATACCGGATTGTGGGTGTATTTATGGATAAACAGGGAAAAGCGATGAGGTGTAATGCTGTGTTTGTGTTATTTGTGTAATATAGCATTGGTGCTGGTGAGTAAAAAGAGTTGATTATGAGAAAAAATCGGGCCGAAAAAGTATTGGTTTTTGCTTTATTTTTTTGCCGTCTCTATAAATTAGGATTGTGAATAATATATTAGCTTTTCCTTGCGTTTTATCAGAATATGGGATAAAATATTATCTATGAGCACAAATTTTTCTTTTTTATCAAAATCACCGGGAGAGATACAGAAACTTATCGCAGAGCGTATTCGTACGATCCGCAGAAGACGGAAGATATCCCAGAAGAGACTGAGTGAATTATCCGGGGTAAGTTTAGGTTCTGTGAAGAGATTTGAACAAAGCGGTGAGATTTCTTTTCTATCTCTTATCAAAATTGCAGCCGCGCTGGGGATCAACAAAGAATTGGAGCATTTATTTGAAGATGTTCCTCCGTTGTCCATAGAGGAGATTATCCGTGAACAAGATTAAGCAGTTGAATGTGTTTTATCATGAGCGAAAGGTCGGAACGCTGGCGCTGTATAAGAAGCAGCTGGCGGCTTTTGAATATGATAAAGACTGGATCGAAAACGGGTTCCCGATTAGTCCTTTTTCTTTGCCTTTAGAGAAGCGGATATTTATCCCCAAAATGGACCCCTTCGGCGGTCTGTTTGGGGTGTTTGCAGACAGTCTTCCCGACGGATGGGGGCGTCTGCTAGTAGATCGTCTTATGTTGAAAAATCACGTAGATCCTGTGGGAGTCGGGAATCTGAACAGGCTTGCGATCGTAGGAAATTCGGGAATGGGCGCACTCTCCTACAGACCGGATATTCAGCTAAATGCGTCTTCATCGGTGATGGGGTTGGATCAGATTGCCGAAGAGTGTGAGAATGTGTTGAAGACGGAATATTCAGCCGATTTGGATCAATTGTTTCAATTGGGCGGCTCATCCGGCGGTGCGAGACCGAAAATATTGACAGCGATAGACAACGAGGAGTGGATCATCAAATTCCCGTCTTATGATGACAAAAAGAATATCGGAAAGCAGGAATATGAGTATTCGGTATGCGCAAAGGAATGCGGTATTGAAATGACAGAAACCAAGCTTTTTCCGTCAGAGAGATGTGAAGGATATTTCGGTACGAAACGTTTTGACCGGAAAAGTGACAGCGGAAATGTTATGACTAAAATTCATATGTTATCTGTCAGCGCTGTTTTGGAAACGTCGCATCGGATTCCGAATTTGGACTATCATCTTTTAATGAAACTTACGTTGGAAATCACAAAGGATTTTTCAGAAGTGATGAAACTGTATCGTTTGATGTGTTTCAATGTGTTTGCTCACAACAGGGATGATCATTCCAAGAATTTCTCTTATCTGTATGATGAACAGGAATCCCGCTTTATACTTGCGCCTGCCTATGATCTTACTTACAGTAACTCTCTTAACGGAGAACATGCCACGACCGTGAACGGAAACGGATTGCATCCGGACATGGAAGATATCTTAGCGGTGGCTGCCGGGATCGGTATCAGAGAAGCGCAGGCAGGAAAAATTGCACGAGATATCAGGGACTGCGTTTATGAAATGCTGGCGGAGTATTTGCGGCCTGTGTAAGGGGTAGTTATGAACGGAACGGTTTGTAGCTGCCTTTTTATGTGCATATGTATATGGTGCTATTGCATTGATCAATAAATATTTTAAGGCGGGTGAATGATATGATAGTTGCAGAGAGAAAGCGGAGAACTTTTATGGATAAGTTTGATAAATTTGGTGAAGAAATGCCAGATGGAAGATTAACAGCACCTTCTGACTTTTGTCCATTTTACTTTCGGAAAATCTATCCGAAAACATCAAACTATGGTAAAATTGCAGTTAGTAACAAATGCCAAAGCAAAGAGCAAAACGAAGAGAAAGATAAATTACTGCGAGGAGGAAGTATTGGACTGTGGGTGTATTTATGGGTAGATTGGAAAAGAGATGGGCAATGATAGGAGGGAACAAATGCCAGAACAAAGTAAAGCACTAGGGCACGATGACGAGTCGGGCTTCTTGTTTGCAAAGGAAATGCTCGCAGGAGATGTGACTGCGGCAGTAAACTTTGATAGATTGATGAGACATCCGCAGCAGGGATTTATTATTATGGAGTACTTATTATGCGAGGAAGAGCAAATGCAAAAACACAATATTACTCCATATACAAGTCACCCTAACAGATATTGGGACAAAAACAGGCGTAAATTTTTATCTCTGTGGAGAGCTGCGCTGGATTTGAGGGGAACGCTGTACTTAGTTAACTATGCAAAAAGCGGTACGGAGTTTGAGGATCAAATATTACTGATTAAAATAAAGGGAATGAATGAAAAAGGTATTTTTGATCAGGAATGTACCCAGTTTACCAGAAGAAACTTTCAGACGTGGTTCAGAGATTTAAACCGAGCTTGTCTGGGACCGGAGGAGAGTATTCTTGCGAGGACGCCTATATATGTCAGAAAGGGTTTTTATCATTCAAAAAATAATTGTTCGTTTATGAGAGGTAAAGCTGACTATTATACATTTGATGAGTCAGAAACATGGATATATGGAAGGTACCGCGCCTGCAAAGAATGTTACCCCAATGAAAATAATCAATAAGGAGGAGTAATTACATGAGAGAAAAAGAAATGCTTTTTATAGAATATCCGAAATGTTCTACCTGCCAGAAGGCCAAGAAGTGGCTGGACGGACATAACATTACATATACGGACCGTCATATTGTAGATAATAATCCTTCTTATGACGAATTAAAAAAATGGTATGAGAAAAGCGGATTGCCACTTAAGAAGTTTTTCAATACGAGCGGTCTCATGTATAAAGATATGAATCTGAAAGATAAACTTCCGACCATGAGTGAAGAAGAACAGCTAAAGCTTCTTGCGACTAATGGAATGCTTGTGAAACGTCCGCTTATCGTGGGTGATGATCTGGTACTCACGGGATTTAGGGAAGCAGAGTGGATGGAGAAACTGCAGTAAAATTGCAAGGCAGGCACGCAACTTTGTATGCAACAGAAGATAAATTCCGATTGGAATAAAACGTTGGATTTGCTATAATTGGCGTATACCAAAATCAGGAAATATTACATATGCAGACAGGAGAAAAACATGACACCAAATCCGAATTTAAAGACATACACATTGCAGGAAATTGAACATTACAAGATCTACGGACGAACCGACGAGACACAGAACCCGCTGCCGCTGTTTTTCAACGGGAGTGGTATTGAAGTGAATGTAACAGGAACAGAGCTGTGGATCGACATTGATGTGGATTATGATATGCATGAGCCTTGGATCTGGACGGCGCTTAACGGTGCATTTATGAGCAGGCAGATGCTGGCAGCAGGCACGTATTCGTTATGCCTTTTCAGGAGCATGAGTTCGGAGGCTGTCAAGAGTGTGAAGTTTTTCAGAGAATTGCAGGCGATGTCGGAGGACAATACATGCCGTTTGCTGATTAGAGGCTTACGCAGTGACGGTGAATTCCGTCCGGTGGCGCCCAAGCGTTATAAACTGGAATTTATCGGCGATAGTATCACTTCTGGAGAGGGAACATACGGGGCGAAGGAAGATACGGACTGGCTGGCTATGTATATGGGAATCAGCCGGAATTATGCAAGGATGGTTTCCGATGCGCTGGATGCGGAGTACCGTATGGTATCTCAGGGTGGCTGGGGCGTGCTGTGCGGCTGGGACAACGACCCGCGTCACAATATACCGTCCCGCTATGAGAAGATCTGCGGTCTCGCGGAGGGAGAGATGAATGAGCGTCTGGGCGCGGCCAAGCCTTATGACTTTACAAGCTGGGTGCCGGATGTCATTATTGTGAATCTGGGCACGAATGATGCCAGTGCGTTCAACCAGCCGGCGTGGACAGATCCCGTGACGGGACAGACTTTTAAACAGAGAAAAGAGGCAGACGGAACTTATAATGCGGAGGATCTTGCACGCTTCAAACAGGCTGTGATTGATTTCCTCGAAATGATACGCAGGAACAATCCGACCTCTCATATCGTGTGGGCATACGGTATGCTGGGGTATGACCTGACATTGGCAATCACGGATGCCATGAATACTTATCAGAGACAAACAGGGGATACCAATATCGCGTTCCTGCAATTACCCGATACGACGGATGAGACAGTGGGCTCTCATGCACATCCCGGAGAAAAATCCCATGCAAGGGCGGCACAGGTAGTCTTTGAATATTTGGAAAAATTTCTGGGAGCATAAGAGGGCAGCAAAGCTAAGAGAAAGGTATGGGTATAAGTATGATAAAAAGATACGTATTCGGGAATCCCATTGAAACGGATGCGGTTTTAAGCAAGCTGGAAGTCTGTGCGTGGAGCAATGACAGACTATGTTTTCGGGAAAACGCATTGGAATGTGAGCTGGAAGAGGATGAGATCGTATACGGCCTGGGGCAGAATGTGAGGGGAATCAACAAGCGTGGCTGGATCTATGAGAGCAACTGTACGGACGATCCCCAGCACACCGAGAGTAAGCACTCGCTGTATGGGGCGCACAATTTTGTGTTGCTTGACGGGGAGAAGAAGCTGGGTGTTTTCGTAGATACGCCTTCTAAAGTTGTCTTCGATATAGGGTATACCGATCATAATCGAATGCGCATCGCACTGCAGACTCTGGACTTTGAATTATATCTGATCGAAGGAGAGAGCCTTAGCGGGATCATAAAGGAGTTTCGAAGATTAATTGGCAGAAGCTATATTCCGCCGCGGTGGGCATTCGGTTACGGACAGAGCCGCTGGGGGTATCGTTCGGCCGAGGACATCAGAGAGGTGGTAAAGAATTATCGGGATAATCAGATCCCGATAGACAGTGTATATCTGGATATCGACTATATGGAGCGGTATAAGGATTTCACGGTGAACGAAGAGACTTTCCCTGATTTTGAGAAGTTTGTAGCGGAAATGAAGGGGCAGGGAATCCACCTCGTGCCGATCATCGACGGCGGCGTCAAGGAAGAAGCCGGATATGATGTATACGAAGAAGGCAGGGAAAAGGGATATTTCTGTAAGGATGAGGACGGGAAAGATTTTGTGCTGGGTGTCTGGCCGGGGAGGTGCTGTCTGCCGGATATGTTGAACGAGGAGGCGGGAAGATGGTTCGGGCGGAAGTATAAAATAATGCTGGATCAGGGCATAGACGGGTTCTGGAATGATATGAACGAGCCGGCGATCTTTTACTCTGAGAGGGGCTTGGCGGAAGTGTTTGAGAAGATAGACCAATACCGCAGCCGTAATCTTGATATTAATTCTTTTTTTGCTTTTCGGGATCTGGCGGAGCACATTTCCAATAATCCGAAAGATTATGCGTCTTTCTATCATAATTATAAAGGAAAAAGATATTGCCATGAAGACGTGCATAACCTGTTCGGATATTATATGACGCGTTCGGCATCAGAGGCGTTTGACGAGCTGTCACCGGAGAAGAGGATTCTACTTTTTTCCAGAGCATCCTATATCGGAATGCACAGATATGGCGGGATCTGGCAGGGAGACAATAGTTCATGGTGGTCTCATCTTCTGCTGAATATTCGTATGATGCCGTCCTTGAATATGTGCGGATTCCTGTATACGGGAGCGGATATTGGTGGCTTCGGAGCAGACGCTACGGAAGATTTGCTGATCAGGTGGTTATCTTTTGGCGTGTTCACACCTCTGATGAGAAATCATTCGGCGCTGGGAACGAGACAGCAGGAGGCATATCAATTTGGAAACATTGATCTGATGAGAGATGTGATAGGGGTTCGGTATAAGCTGCTGCCCTATCTGTACAGTGAATTTATGAAGGCGGCTCTGCGGGACGAGATGATGTTTAAACCGCTGGGATTTGTCTATGGTGATGACAGGATTGCGAGACATGTGGAGGATCAGCTTCTTTTGGGAGACGAGATCATGATTGCGCCTGTGTATGAGCAGAATGCGGTCGGCAGGACGGTGTATTTCCCGGAGCCTATGAAACTGATTCGGTTTCGCGGTGGGGAAGTACAGGAGGAAGAAGTCTATACGAAGGGTTATTCCTATGTGGACATGGCTCTAGGAGATGTGTGCGTGTTCCTCAAGGAAAACCGCATACTGCCGTTAGCGGACGGGGGACAAAACAGCGCGGAGGTGGATTTCGATCATCTGAAACTGCATTTTTACGGAGATCATGTAAAGCCCTATGAATTTTATACGGACGACGGAGTGAGCAGAGATTACGATCCTGACAGATTTATCAAGATGCTGGAGGCATAATGTGTCCGTTCCGGAGCAGCAGAAAATAAGGCGGTCCGGCGGCAGGACAGAACCATAACACAGTGTCGCATAGGAGAATCACATATGTTTAAGAGAAAGTCAGCAGCGCAGATACAACATTACGATAAAGAAACCTACAAGCCGATCTTGAAGTGTAGTATCTGCAATGGAGAACAGGTGGCAGGATTTCGGAATCTGCAGACGGGAAAATTTGAGGAGATCATGCTTGTCAGGAATGCGGCTGATTTAAGAGAATTCATGGAGCGGTACGGGGTAAGCGATGTACCAAAGGAATACTGAAAAAAGAAAGGTTAGAGTTATTATGCCCAATACGACTAAGTATGCGCTGGAGGCGTCGCTTAAGAAGCTGCTTACGAACAGACCGCTTGATAAGATAACGATCAATGATCTCACATCGGATTGCGGGATCAGCCGGATGTCTTTCTACTATCATTTCAAGGATATATATGATCTGGTGGAATGGTGCTGTATCGAGGACGGACGTAAAGTGCTTCAGGGTAAAATGACCTACGATACATGGAAGGAAGGCATATATCAGATCTTTGAAGCCGTCATGGAGAATAAAACATTTATTTTGAATGTTTACCGATCCGTCGGCAGAGGTAAGATTGAGAATTATCTCCACAGGCTGACTTATCAGTTGATTGCGGACGTGGTGGAAGAAAAGTGTGAGGGTGTGGATCTGCCGCAGGAGGATAAGGAGTTTATTGCCGGGTTCTATAAATACGGTTTCGTCGGGATTATGCTGGACTGGATCGAGCGGGGGATGAAAGATGACTATGGCGTGATTGTGGAGATGATGAGCGTTACCCTTCACGGGAGCATTGCGAATTCCATACATAATTTTGAAGCGTGGAAACACTGCGAGCATTGAACTGCAGTGAAGAATCCAGAAGTAAGTTTTTATTGCATAAATAAGTTTGAGCTTGCAAGGTAAAGTTCGATTTTTGATCAAATGAGGCGGAATGATAAGTTTTTTATCATTTCGTCTTTTTTGTAAATGGGATTATGGAGAATACAGGCATATGATAGGGGCATAAGCAGATATCACTGATGTACAGATAGACAGGAAACATGGCAATTACTGATCAGGTAGATTTGCTAGTAAAATAAGAGACAGGAAGATAATGACATCAGGCGATACATAGACCAATAAGAAAGGTGGATATGAAAATGGCAAATAAGAAAGAGATCGGCATCGGCGTTGCAGTAGCGGCAGGAGCGGGCGCTGCTGCCTATGCAGCTAAAAACCATAAGAAAAACGAGGCGGGCGGAAATGTATCACATGCCGTACTTGGGAAGGCAGTAGGAAAAAAGGACGCGTACACGGAGTTGGATTACCACAATACGGAATTAGACAGACATGACAAGAACAGCAAAGGCATTTACTATACGGACGGGAACTACGAGGTATCCGCCGAATCAAAGAAGCCGACAAGATTATTTCATGCATCACGAATATTTGTAAACGTGGTTCCAAGAGCGACAAAGTCGTTACAGGCGGTATCGTAAGCGGTTAGGAGACCACATGGCTGGTGAGCCGGAAGATTGACTTAGGCTTACTTAATCCCGCGTCTTTTTGCACCTTTCGCTGCTTCTATGCATAATTTAAATAATAAGTATAGAGGTGCCGAACTGCAAAGAGTAATTTTAAGAAAAGCATGATGTGCATCGAAGCGGGAGAATTTTGTGTATGGATGGAATGGAACAAGTTTTAGAGAATAGTTGTAATTTCGGAGGCGTGGCACCGCTGAATCTGCCGCTGCCTTATCCGCCGATTCGGGTCAGGGAGGAGAATCAATTCTATGCGAATCTGCTTACGCTGGATTATTGCGGCTCTGTGTCGGAACTGACTGCCGCGCTGCAATATATCCATGGAGAGAGCTGCCTGTGCTGCCACAAGTGTGGGACGGCCAAGACAATTACAGGGATGGCGGTGGCAGAAATGATTCATCTGCAGATGCTTGGAGAGATGATCCTGCTGCTTGGCGGAACAATTGATTTTTCAATCAAAACACGTACTGGAAGGCAGATGTGGACACCGGAGTATACGAATCTGGCGAATCATGAAGAGCAGATCATAGCTGCCAATCTCGAGGCGGAACAGGCGGCCATTGAGCAGTATCGACAGCATATGAGCCTGATCGAGGACGACTATGTGAATGCACTTTTGGCGCGGATTGTGCAGGATGAAGAATATCATATTATGTTGTTGCAGAGGCTGTAGGCGGTAATGGAGGGGCGGAAAAGCATTGGTTACTATTCATATATTGACCAACCTGGTCGATCAGAGTGAAGTTAATATCTGCGTCACCGCGCTCTTGCTCCGCAAAAAGCGTAGCGGACACTAGACTCGTGAGATACCTCGTCAAGTGCCGACGCTTTTTGAGGGGTTCCTTCAGATATTAACTCCCCTCTGAGCTTAAGCTGTGGCGTGGGTATGAATAGTAACAAGCATTGGCGATGGATGTACATCGATCAATGCTTTTTTTGTGTCAAAAAGACTTAGGTGTGGTATAATAGCGTGAGAAGAACTTCCGGACATGCATGGCAAGTCACGGTCACGGAAAGAATATTTGCGTCGGAGAGTGTATATCCGGCGGTGCGGGAAGGCATAAAGGGGAGAATGTGATGGCGGACTTCAAAGGACTGGCAGATAAGCGAAAATTAAAAGAAAACAAATATGTAATGGATGCAGGGAAGCTTAAAATAGGAAAAGGTGTGCTATCCCATGACGATAATATGCTGATACCGCTTGATGCCATTTCTTTTGCGGAAATATTGGATCAGGAGAAAAACGGACGGGGTGGCTATGAGTTAAAAATCCAGAACCATGCGGGAACCTGTTTTTATGTAACGGATTTAGACTTGGATTTTATAAGAGAAATACGCAGCGCACTGGTGACTTGCATTAGCGACAGGAGCGCAGTATACAGTGGCGTAGAGAGAGTCGCCGTAATTAAAGGAAACAAAATTTACGGAGACAAAATTACGGCTGCGGGGAATATACATATTGACAGTACAAACCAGCCGCAAACAGCCGTGGCTGAAGAAAAAAAGATCAGCAGGGCAGGAGTCATAACGATATTAGACGACGAATGGAAGACCCTTGAGGATTATGCGTTAAAAAGAATGCATGATTTCCCGGCGAATGAAAGAAATCATACCATATGTGCGGCGATGGCGGCGGCCGCCGAGCTTCATAACAGAGAAAAATGCAAAAAGATATTGAAAGTGTCCGGCAATGATGCCTTAGATATGATCATAGCCGGCGCGCCGATCGCGGTAAAAGCGATTATTAATAAGCTTATGTAATGGGGATGATTGTAGAGAAGTTTTGGGTTTACGTTTGAGGGGAAAAAGGTACTGATTGTGTGATGTATACAGAAAGAAGAGGGAAATTATGAATATAGCACTGATTTTAGCGGGCGGTATGGATCCCAAGTTTCAGATGAGTGTTCCGAAACAATTTGTAAATGTTTTTAATCGTCCTATTATTGTTTATACACTAGAGGCATTTCAGCGCCACAAAGATATTGATGCTATCATGGTCGCATGCCTGAATGGCTGGCAGGAAATGGTAAATGCCTATGCAAAGCAGTTTAATATCAATAAATTAAAATGGGTAGTATCCGGTGGTGATGATGGACAGGCCTCTGCGAGAATAGGTATTCTTGCATTGCAGGATGTTTGCCGTGCAGATGACGTGATTATTTTGCATGACTCTATCAGACCGTTTGTTTCGGAGGAGATCATAACGGACAGCATAAGAGTCTGCAGGAAGCACGGAATGGGCGTGGCAGCTGTTCGGACGATGGATACGATCATGAAGACAAATGATGGTAAGGTTGGAACAGACAGTATCTCGCGTTCTTCCATAATCCGCATTCAGACACCGCAGGCCTACCGTATGGATCGCTTATTGGATATACATAAAAAGGCTGTCGAAGCCGGTATTGTGGGAGAAGTAGATACGAACAGCGTGGTTTCGAGGTTGGGTGAACCTGTTTATTTTTCAAAAGGATCTGACCTGAATATGAAAATTAATACAATAGAAGACGTGGAAATGTTTAAGGCACTGTATAAAATGCAGCAGGAAACACAGAATAAAGAATTTTGAGGAAAGTGCGGAAGCAGAGAATGAATATAGCATTGTTATTAGCGGGTGGCAGTGGTTCGAGAACAGAGCAGGATGTTCCGAAACAATTTTTTAATGTATATGAAAAGCCCATTATTATTTATACATTGGAGGCTTTTCAGAGACATCCTGATGTCGACGCAATTACAGTATCCTGCTTGGACGGCTGGCAGGAAATCCTGCGTGCTTATGCGAGAGACGCAGGTATTACTAAGCTTCAGAAAATTGTGCGAGGTGGAGAGAACGGACAAGCTTCGGCAAGAAATGCACTGAGGGAACTAAAAACAGTATGCAAAGAGGACGATGTTGTTATTATTCACGATGCGATACGTCCGATGGTGTCTGCAGATATCATATCTGACTGTATTGTAAAATGCAGGCAGTATGGCTCCGGGCTTTCTGCTATGCGATGTCAGGAGACGATTATCAGGACAGATGACGGGATCAGAGGTAATCAAGGGATCAGCAGAAATGATATTATGCGTGTACAGACACCGCAGGCATATTTGTATAAGAATGTTATGCAGGCGCATGAAGAAGCATTGAAGAAGGGTATTACCGATGCGGTCTATACAAATACCCTGATGCTGGATTTAGGTGAAACATTGTATTTTTCTAAAGGATCGGCTAAAAATATTAAGATTACTACCATGGAAGATGTGGAAATCTTTAAGGCTTTATACCGATTGGAAAAAGAGGATTGGGTGAAATAATAAAATCAACTTGAACGGGGTGCAGCAGTCCTATGCGTAAGTTCCAGAAACAGCAGATTACGGATATTTTCAAAGAATTACATACGGTTCATTTGCAGTGCAGGGATATATTGGCAAAAAAGGAATATCAAACAGTAAGGAATCTCTTCGCTGATTGCCAGGAGGCGGCAATTCAGATGGGTGAGTTTATTGAGAGCCTGGAAGGTGCCGGAACCGAGGCCGTGGCCTGTCTGGAACAATATTGTGAAAAGCTGTATCTGGTCAGTACGCAATTAGAGGAAACTGCCTCACAGAAAGTGTATAAGAGTCTGGAACAAGTACTGGTGAAGGCAGAGAACGCAGCAGCGCATATATCGGTCAGGAAAGAAGTGGTTTTCCTGCCGTATAAGGCAAGTATGTGGGATTCGTTGGAGAGTGTTTATCTGGCGGCACTGGAGGACGAAGACTGTGATGCCTATGTAGTGCCCATTCCCTATTATGATAAACGTGAAGATGACAGCCTGGCTGAAATGCACTATGAGGGCGGTGAGTATCCGGAGAATGTTGAGATCACGTATTATGAAGACTACAAACTGGAAGAGAGACATCCGGATGCTATTTACATTCATAATCCTTATGATAACTGCAACGTTGTGACTTCTGTGCCGGAGAGATATTTCAGCAGGAATCTGAGGAAGTATACGGACTGTCTTGTATATATCCCCTATTTTATATTGGATGAGATAGAACCGGATAACCAGAAGGCTATTGACGATATAAAGCATTTCTGCTTTCTGCCGGGAGTGATCTGGGCGCATAAAGTGGTCGTGCAGTCCGAGAAGATGCGTCAGATTTATATTAATGAATTCATCAAGGCGGCGAAAGAGAGCGGATTGCCGGCAGAATATACCGACAGAAAGAAATTGGAGAATAAAATACTAGGACTTGGCTCACCGAAGCTGGATAAGGTACAGAACGCTGCAAAAGAAAGACTGGATATACCGGATGAGTGGAAGAAGATCATAGAAAAACCGGATGGGACATGGAAGAAGATCATTTTATATAATACGAGTATCGGTGCACTCTTGAATAATGACGAGAGGATGCTTGTGAAGATAAAGTCTGTCCTGCAGATGTTCAAGGAACAGCAGGACACGGTGGCGCTTCTGTGGCGGCCGCATCCGCTGATTGCTTCGACGATCAAAAGTATGAAGCCGAATCTATGGGCAGAATATGAGAGAATTGTGGAGGAATACAGGAAAGAAGGCTGGGGGATCTATGATGAGAGTGCGGATATGGATCGGGCGGTCGTGTTGAGTGATGCTTATTATGGGGATCGGAGTAGTGTGGTGCAGGTGTATCAGCAAACAGGGAAGCCGGTGATGATACAGAATGTGGATGTTTTATGAATGATGAAGGTGTGTTATAGAAATGATGAACAGGTACGTTAATGAACTGATTACAACTTTAGAATCTACAGAGATCTGGTATAGAGGTGAGCAGTGTAAAAGCTATGATGAAGGGATTGGGTTGTTGGTAGATACATTTACCAAACATAAGGAATATAATTCCCAGTTATTCTTTATCGGAAACGGCGGCAGCTCTGCGATAGCGAGCCATATGACGGCGGACTATATGAAAAATGGCGGCATGAATACGTATAGTTTGTATGACAATGCGGTTACGACCTGCATGGGAAATGATTACGGGTATGAATATATTTTTTCAAGGCCTTTAGATTTTTTGGCGAGGGAAGGGGACTTGATTGTGGCCATAAGCAGTTCCGGTAATTCGCAAAATATTATAAATGCAATAGAAACTGCCTGTGTAAAGCGCGCATCAATCATTACATTTACGGGATTTGAAGCGGATAATAAGGTGAAGCAGATGGGAGAAATTAATGTCTATGTGCCTTGTATAAAATATGGTATTGTGGAATCGATTCATAATTTGATTCTGCAGCAGATTGTAGATGTGATCATGGAAAGAGACGGGGTAAAATTTTAGCATGCAGACAGACCGAAATCCAGAAGCCGGAAGGCCGGCGGTTTTTTTAGATCGGGACGGGGTGCTGACGGAGGAGCACGGATATGTTGCTTCAATAGAAGAACTTCATATTTTCCCTTATGTCAGGGAGTGTGTGAGGCAGATACATGAGAAGGGATATTATGCGATCGTTATTACGAACCAAAGCGGTGTGGCAAGAGGGCTGTTTACCGAAGAGGCGTTGCTGGAAATGAATGCATATTTAATGCAGCAGACGGGTGTGGATGCGGTCTATTATTGTCCGCATCATCCTGAAGGAAAGATGGAAAAATATAAGAAGGAGTGTAGATGTCGTAAACCGGGAATAGGGATGTTTCGGGAAGCGTGTAAAGAATTTAACGTTGATATGGCAGCTTCTTATATGGTAGGGGATCGGGCAGGAGATATTTTAGCCGGACAAAATGCAGGTATTAGGACAATATTAGTGGAGTCCGGTTACGGAACGGCGAGATTAGAGACAGAAATTGATCCTGGTTATATATGTCGGGATTTGAGAGATGTCATGAATATATTGTGATGGGGAGAAGGCTCGGAGTATTGGAGCCGGATTATCAGAATGATACTTGGAGATAATTGGATATTGCCCTGTATGTCTAAAGTATTCTATGTTTCTGCCGATATATGTACTGTAGTATTTCAGGAAGAATGAATCAAAATTGCATGGATGCAGAAATAGGATAGATTATGACCTGTTATTGTTTTCTTATGCAATGGCAGGTTTTATTTTGTGCAGAAAAAGTATACGTGTTTTATTTATATGCTTTAGATTGGAGGAATACATGATTTCATTAGTGACAGGCGGATGCGGATTTATCGGTTCCCATATGGTAGACAGATTGCTGGTGGAAGGACATACGGTAAGAGTAATCGATAATTGGACGACAGGAAGACCGGAGAATTTAGATCATCAAAAGGACAATCCTGATTTGACGATATATCATATGGATATTCGCAATAAAGAGGAGATAGAGCCGGTTTTTGAAGGGGTGGATTATATATTTCACTTTGCGGCACTGGCTGATATTGTTCCGTCTATTCAAAGGCCGTGGGATTATTATTCTTCCAATGTTCTGGGAACGTATAATGTGGTTGAGTGCGCTAAAGATGCCGGTATCAAGAAATTAGTATATGCAGCATCTTCATCTTGCTACGGCATTCCGGATGAATATCCTACCAAAGAGTCGGCAGAAATCAGGCCGCAGTATCCGTATGCTTTGACAAAGAGACTGGGAGAAGAAACCGTATTGCATTGGGGGCAGGTCTATGGACTGCCCGTAGTGACGTTACGGCTTTTTAACGTGTATGGAACAAGGTCGCGGACTTCCGGAACTTACGGCGCGGTGTTTGGTGTATTTCTGGCACAGAAACTTGCGGGAAAACCGTTTACGGTTGTTGGGGACGGCAATCAGACGAGAGATTTTACCTATGTAACAGATATAGCGGATGCTTTCTATACGGCGGCGATGTCGGATGTGGTGCAGGATACTTTCAATGTAGGCAGTGGCGGGACTTATTCGGTGAATCGATTGTGCGAATTGCTGGGTGGAGAGATTACGCATATTCCTAAGAGACCGGGAGAGCCGGACTGTACGTTTGCTGATACTTCCAAAATAGAAAATGGGCTTGGATGGAAAGCGAAGGTCAGTTTCGAAGAGGGAGTGCAGAAGGTGCTTGACAATATTGATTATTGGAGAGAGGCACCGGTGTGGACACCGGACAGTATTGGGGTGGCTACAGAGGATTGGTTTAAGTATTTGGGAGGAGATAAGTAAATGTAGTGCCCAAGAAAGAGTATTATGGAATCTCAGGGATGCGGCTGCCCCCTTTGAAATGTAAAAAGCGTTATATATTTGGAAAAAATGCCAGAAAACATGATATAAAAGTCAAAAAACTGGCGGATGAGAACGAGATGGATTTGCTAAATAAATGGTTAGACCGTAATTTAATTATCTCAATCAGTTAGTTAGGCAGGAAACTTATGAGAAAGTAAGAGGAAATTATAGTTTGGCAGAACTGAAGAAGAAAATTAAAATGAGATAAAGCTTTTTTAGAAAAGAGTAAATAGTGCAATAAATAGTAACGGAAGAGTATTTTATGAAAATTGCTGATTACGGAGTGTACTATAATCGCAAAGAAAAATAATCAGTGGGGAATCTGCTTGTGAAAAATAGAAGAGGAGCATAAAGCATTGTATATTGATTTTGTATCGGGATTACATCAGGCAACTAAGCGGGACTATATTGGACGTGTAGTCAGTGATGACAAGGCAGAATGTGCCAAAGTAGCGAAACAATATGGATTTGACTATTGGGATGGTGACAGAAAATATGGTTATGGCGGTTATCGCTATGATGGCAGATGGAAAAGCGTTGCACAGAAGCTGGCAGATCATTATCGATTGAAAGCAGGACAGAAAGTATTAGATGTTGGTTGCGGTATGGCACATTTGTTATATGAGTTAACACAGGTAGTGCCAGGCTTGGCTGTTTATGGCATTGATATATCGCAGTATGCTTTAGAACATGCAAAAGAAGAAATACGTGACAGATTAAAGTATGGTCAGGCACAGCGCATTCCCTTTCAGGATAATGAATTTGATTTAGTGATTTCTCTAGCGACCTTACATAACCTGAAGGTATATGAATTGAAAGAAGCTATACAGGAAATTGAACGTGTAGGTAAAGGAAATAGTTATATTATGGTAGAGTCTTTCCGCAATGACAGGGAGGAAGTAAACATGCTGTATTGGCAGCTCACTTGTGCGAGTTATTATTCGATTGATGAATGGGAGTGGCTTTATTGTGAATGGGGATATACAGGCGATTACAGCTTTATTTTTTTTGAGTAGGATATATTAAAAGGAGATTAGGATGATTCCATATAGTACACAGTGCATTGAAGAGGAAGATATTCAGGCGGTAACTGAGGCATTGAAAAAGGAGTACCTGACAGGAGGCCCGACTGTAAATGAATTTGAAGAAAAAGTAGCTCAGTATGTTGGAGCGAAATATGCTGTAGCTGTTTCGAGTGGGACGGCAGCCCTGCATGCAGCATGTGCAGTGATTGGCATACAGAAAGGCGATGAAGTGATCACTACGCCTAATACATGGATATCCTCAGCAAATGCGGTATTGTATTGCGGAGGCCGGCCTGTTTTTGCGGATATTGATCCAGATACTTACAATATTGATCCCTGCGAAATAGAAAATAAAATTTCAAGGCACACGAAAGCAATAATTGCGGTTCACTATGGAGGACAGCCATGTGATATGGAGCGGATTCATGAAATTGCCAAGGCAAACCATCTAACGGTTATTGAAGATGCGGCACATGCTATTGGAGCTGTCTATAAGGAGAAGAAAATCGGCAGCTTGTCCGATCTGACTGTTTTTAGTTTTCATCCGGTTAAGCAAATGACGACCTGTGAGGGAGGAATGATAACTACTAATAACAGAGAATTATATGAACAATTAAAGTTGTTTCGTGCATATGGTATGGTAAAAACGGAAGAAAAAATACTACAAGAAGGGCCATGGTTTTCTGAACAGATGTCATTAGGATATAACTATAGGCTGTCAGATGTGCAGTGTGCATTAGGGATTAGTCAAATAAAGAAATTAGATAGATTGGTAGCTCGGAGACAGGAAATTGCGAAGATTTATGATTTTGAATTGCAGAGCTTAAGTGATGTCATATTACCCAAACAGTCCCAGGATGGGGTAAGCGCATATCATTTGTATCCGATCCAAGTGCCTGCTGATAAGAGAAAAAAGCTATACATGCAATTTCGAGAAGAAGGTATAGGTGTGGGAGTACATTATTACCCTGTTTATAAAAATTCTTATTATCAACAGAACGGGTATGACGATGTATATTGTAAAGCCAGTGAGCAATTCTATCAGAGGGAATTAACGTTACCTGCACATTATAAAGTTTCAGATAATAATTTGGATTATATTATCGAAGTGGCGAAAAAATTGTTAAAGTAGTAGATTAAGATTGAGGATGAAAATATGTGCAAATGCATAATATGTAATTCTATACAATTAGAAAAATTAATGACAACAAAATTGGAGGCCTTTACAACAGGTGATAGAAGAAGATTTGACAAAGGAAGCAGAAGACTGGAGAAGGTAATCTGTAAAGATTGTGGAACAGTGCAATTTTTGCAGAATGATGATTATAAGAGCGCATTGGATGAAGTGTACGGCAGTTATGATATTTTGCATGATAAAGCGTGGCCTGCAGAAGGAAGTGAGTGTAGGCCAAGACTTAGAGTAGTATATGAAAAGGTCAGTCAAACAATATGTTTGCCTGAGACAGGGAATATGTTGGATATAGGATGCGGGGGAGGAGAGTCATTGCAACATTTTCACCAGATATATCCCAAATGGAATTTATATGGGATGGATATCGGCGAACAGTTTAGAGAAAACGTGTTAGGAAGAGATAAAGTACATAATTTTTTTTCGTCGCTTGCAGAAATAAAAGCCAGTAAGATAAAATTTGATTTTATAACTATTAATGATGTATTGTGCTTGGCTTATAATTCAGCTGAAATATTAAGGACAGTGCATGAATTATTGGAAAAGGATGGTATTTTTTTTGTTAAGGAATCAGATTTTGATGTAAACCCTTATTTATTATATGAAGTTGAATGTTGTTTTTTTTGTACAAAGCAACATATAGAAAGTATGATTAGAAACTTTGATTTTGATATATTAAATGTTGATTTTGATATGGAAAAGAAAGCAATAGGTGTGTTTAGCAGAAAGAGTGTTATGCCAAAGCTGTTGCATGTGAATTCATATGAGATGAACAAACGTATATATGAGAAGAAGATAGAATATTTG
>CAMWMS010000032.1 GCA_947175435.1 uncultured Lachnospiraceae bacterium
GGGCATGACGGTGGTGGTCATCACGCACAATCAGGCTTTGACGGCGATGGCGGACAGGGTCATCACGGTGAAGAGCGGAACGGTTCAGAAGATGGAGATGAATGAACATATTGTGCCGGTAGAGGAGATTGAGTGGTAATTTGCCCAATAAATAATGAAGATGTGCCGTATCAATATGTGAGGAGTCGGACGGATGAGCAGTGGAATGGTTAAGACGACAATCAGGGAAATAAAGGCAAGTTTCGGAAGGTATCTGGCAATTTTGGCGATTGTCATGCTGGGTGTCGGACTTTTTGCCGGACTAAAAATCACAAAGCCGGCAATGATTACTACGCAGAATGCTTATTTGCGGGAGCAGAATTTTTTTGATTTCCGTCTGTTGTCAACGATTGGTTTTACCGATGATGATTTGGAGAAATTGTCACATATGGATGAAGTGGCGGATATAGAGGGGACGATTTCGCTGGATGCACTGTGTGCGATCGGTGGGGAAAACGAGGCGGTATACAAAATACATGCATTGCCGGAGAAGATCAATAAGATAGAGCTGACGGCGGGGCGTATGCCGCAGGCAGAGAATGAGTGTGTTCTGGATGCTGCGAAATGTTCGATCAAGGTGCTCGGCTCAGCGTTTACTGTGACAGATGATAACGATGAGGATACGTTGGACATGTTCCGGAATCGTACTTACACAGTGGTTGGTATCGCGCGGTCTCCGTATTATATGAATTTTGAGCGTGGTACGACTTCTATCGGTGAGGGCAGGGTTGAGGCTTATGCCTATGTGCCGATGGAGGCTTTCGACAGTGAGTATCTGACGGAAGTGTTTGTTACTTTAAATGAAAAATATGATGTCTATACGGACGAGTACGAGGACTATGTTGATGCCGTACAGGATGGGGTCGAGCAGAAGACGGAAGAGGTTGTCGATGAGAGATATCGGGACCTGATTGATGGAGCGCAGGAGAAGATAGACGACGCGCAGACCGAACTGGATGATAAAAGTGCGGAGGCCGAGGAAGAGCTGGATAAGGCATGGCAGGAGATTCTGGACGGAGAAGCCGAGATTGAGGAGCATGAACAGGAGATAGCCGACGGAAAAGACCAGATTGCACAGGCGCGGGATACGATAAAGAAGCAGAGAGCGGCACTGGATGAGCAGGAGGAGCAGCTTGCAGCTATGGAGGCGATGATGGCATCGGGACAGTACGGTGCCGGGGCGCAAGCGGGCGGCGGACAGTTCGCAGCAGGCGGAGCAAAGATGCAAGCGGGCGGTGGGCAGTTCGTAGCAGACGGAGCAGAGATGCAAGCGGGTAGCGGACAGATCGCGGAGAGCGGAGCGCAGATGCAGGCATACGCTGCGCAGCTTGCGGAGAGCGGAGCGCAGATGCAGGCATACGCTGCGCAGCTTGCGGAGGGCAGAGCACAGATACAGGCAGGCAGAGAGCAGCTTGCGGCGGCGGAAGCCGAACTGACCTCACGGGAGGCGGAACTGGCTGAGGGCGAGGAAGAATTGATACAGGCGCGGAAGGACTTGGAAGAGGGAAAAGCGGAATACGAAGATGCCCAAAAAGAGTTTGAGGAAGAGATTGCAGATGCGCAGGAGAAAATTGATGATGCCCGTGCGGAGCTTGCGGATATTGAACAGCCGGACTATTATGTTCTGACGAGAGAAACGAATATCGGATATGCATGTTTTGACAGCGATTCCAGTATTGTTGCGGCTGTCGCCAATATATTTCCGGTATTTTTCTTCTTGGTTGCGGCGCTGATCTGCATGACGACTATGAACAGGATGGTGGAGGAGCAGCGGACGCAGATCGGTGTTTTGAAGGCGCTCGGCTACGGCAATGCCGCGATCATGGCGAAATATATGTTTTATGCCGGAAGCGCCGCCATTATCGGTGCGCTGACGGGGCTTGCCGGCGGCACATGGCTGTTTCCCAAGACAATATGGGAAGGATACAAGATCATGTACGATCTGGGGGAGATTACCTATCTATTTAACGGATGGCTGGCGTTTTTTTCAGTTCTGGCGGCGGTTTTGTGTTCCATGGGTGCAGCATATTTTTCTTGTCGTTACGAACTATATAGTGTGCCGGCGAATCTGATTCGCCCGAAGGCGCCGAAGAGCGGCAAGCGCATTTTTTTGGAGAAGGTCACTTTTATCTGGAAAAGACTTAAATTCCTGCAAAAGGTTTCAGCCAGGAACTTGGTGAGATATAAGAAGAGATTTATCATGATGATACTCGGAATCAGCGGGTGCGCCGCGCTTCTTGTGGCCGGTTTCGGCATTAAGGATTCCGTGGCTAACATTGCAGAGTATCAGTATGGGGAGATCCAGATTTACGATATCGGGATTACCTATGACGAGGCGCTGACGCAGGCTGAAATGACTGCGTTTACAGAACAGACGGCAGATATTTTTGCTAAAATCGCATACCGCTATGAAGAGAGTGTGGATATAGATTTCGGAGAGAAGACGAAGTCTCTGTATATGGTGATTCCGGAAAATACAGAGGAAATTGCGGAATTTATAAACCTGCATACCGAACAGGGGGAGGCAATACCCTATCCAGCTAAAGGGGAAGCTGTTATAACGGCTAAAGTGGCCAAGAACTTGGGAATCAGAGTCGGAGATGAGGTGGTCATTCGGGACAATGACATGAACCGGTTCCGGGTGAAGATTGCCGGGCTGTGTGAGAACTTTGTCTATAATTATATATATATTAATCAGGTGACATATCAGGATCAGATCGATGCAGAGCCGGAATGCAAGAGCGCGTATGCGATTGTTACGGAAGGCACGGATCTTCATGCCGCCGCCGCGCGGGTGTCGGACGGTGATAATGTGCTCGCTGTCTCTGTTGTGCAGGACATGAAGGACAGGATATCCACCATGATGCAGAGTATGGATTATATTGTTGCACTGATTATTCTCTGTGCGGGCTGTCTTGCTTTTATTGTGCTTTACAATTTGACGAATATTAATATCACGGAGCGGATTCGTGAGATCGCTACGATCAAGGTGCTGGGCTTCTATGCGAAAGAGACGGCTGATTATGTTTTTCGGGAGAACCTCATTTTGACGGGATTGGGAGGCGCGGTTGGGCTGGTGCTGGGCAAACTGCTTCACTGGTTTATTATGTATAACATTAATATCGACATGATATCATTCAAGAATTCTATCAGTCCTCTCAGCTACGGATTGAGTTTTCTACTCACATTTGTCTTCGCGATGTTTGTGAACGGAATCATGTTCTTTAAGCTGGAGAAAATCAATATGGCGGAGTCGCTTAAGTCGATTGAGTAAAGGGCATCTTGAAAGAGTCAGAGTGTTTCAACAAACCGGTTGCAATCCGGAGACTTTGCGTGTAAAATAAATATTAGGCAAAAATCAAGGTATATTTTATGTTATAGGAAATTACTCGGATTGCCACGAGTTTGTGACGCGTAAGCGAACAAATCTCGCAAACGAGCTCTGCTCGTTTTTTTATATAAATAGCAATTATGTTACAAAGGATATCTGGCGGCAGATATCGGTGTACAGGAGGTAGAGTATGTTTTTATTATTGGCAGGCGGTCTGGTAGTTGTAATTATTCCCGTTGTGATTGCGGTAGTATCTTCGGTTGTTTCCGCGGTAGCGGCCTCACAGGATATCGGAGAAGATGAATAAGACAGCGGAATAAATTCTTTTTGGTGAGCAACGATATAATCAATGAGAAAGAGGACAGAGAAAATAAAACGATTTTCCCTGTCCTTATTTTATGGGCGGCATATCTTATAAAAAGAGCAGACAGATTTGCATGCAGAGCCAGAAGATCTTAGCAAATTCTTGGCGCGCTTTTCGTTCCCATGATGTCAGTTTTACGATAAGATAATTTATATAGATTCTATGGAAGGGAGAAAGTTTCGGTTATATGAATGAAAAGTTAAAAGAAAAAATCAGAGAATCCCTTTCAAGCGTGCTGCCGATTACAATGATCGTGCTGGTTCTGAGTATCACTTTAGTGCCGATGGAAATCAGTACACTGGTGCTGTTTCTCACGGGCGCAGTTTTGCTGATCGTAGGCATGGGATTTTTCCAGTTAGGCGCGGAAATGTCGATGACACCACTGGGGCAGGGCGTCGGCGGCAGGTTGGTGAAATTTAAAAGTGTCCTAATGATGGCTTTGGTTTGTTTCCTGATGGGAGCAATTATTACAATTTCGGAGCCGGATCTGCAGGTGCTGGCGAATCAGGTGGCGGCGATACCTAACATGGTGCTGATCTGGACAGTGGCAGCCGGAGTGGGAGTTTTTACCGTAGTTGCGCTTCTGCGTATTCTATTCCGGATAAGTCTTCCTTTGCTTCTTGCTGGATTGTACATATTTATGTTTATATTGTCTTTCTTTACGCCGTCGGAGTTTATCGCGGTTGCATTTGACGCAGGCGGTGTCACGACAGGACCGATGACCGTGCCGTTTATCATGGCGCTTGGTGTGGGTCTTTCTGCTGCGCGAAGCGATAAGGACAGCGGCAATGACAGCTTCGGTCTGATTGCACTGTGCAGTATAGGTCCGATCCTGATGGTTCTGTTTCTGGGAATATTCTACCACCCCACGGAGGCGGTATATACGGCGGTGCAGATTCCGAGTCTGGTAACGACTCAGGACGTAGTGAGGGAATTTATGAAATCCGTTCCCGACTATGCAAAAGAAGTGTTGCGCAGCATTTTGCCTGTGGTCGGCGTGTTCCTTATCTTTCAAATTGTCGTGCGCAGCTATCGTAAACGTCAGGTACAGAGAATGGCCGTGGGATTTGGGTATACAGTAATCGGACTGATTCTGTTTCTTACCGGCGTCAATATCGGGTTTGCCCCGGTGGGAAGCCTGCTTGGTGAAGGCCTTGCTGGAGGTATGTTTAAATGGGCTTTAGTTCCTGTCGGAATTGTGATAGGATATTATATTGTAAAGGCAGAGCCGGCCGTAAGGGTGCTCAATGAACAGGTAGAAGAGATTACCGGCGGTATGGTGTCTTATAAGATGATGAATGCTTCCATGTCCATCGGTGTGGCTTGTGCGGTGGCTCTTTCCATGACAAGAGTTTTGACCGGAATCAGCATCTACTGGATCATTATTCCGGGATATGTGCTGGCGCTTATCCTAAGCAGACTTGTGCCGCCGGTTTTTGTCGGTATCGCATTTGACTCCGGTGGTGTAGCCAGCGGACCGATGACATCGACATTTCTGTTGCCGCTGGCGATGGGGGCGTGTACGGCTTTAGGCGGTAATGTAGTCACGGATGCGTTCGGTGTCGTAGCGTTAGTTGCGTTGGCTCCATTAATTGCGATACAGGTGATGGGCATGGTATATGCGCGCAGGAGCAGAACGGTATACCGACCGGAACAGGCGCTTCCGGGAGATGTGGTTATCGACTTGGAGGATACCATTGTTGATTTAGATGACACCATTATTGATTTGGAAGATACAGTAGTTGATTTGGAGGAAGCGTGAATATGACAGATCAAAGAAATCTGCAGGTGACTCCGCGGCTTGTCATTACGATTACGCGGGAGGAGGATCAGAAAAAGTTAGAGGAGGTTCTCGATTCCATGAATGTTCCCCTGTGTTTTCAGTTCAGGGGGAAAGGAACGGCACCGTCGGAAATGATGGATATTTTCGGACTGCGGGGCACTACAAGACTTCTTACGGGAGCATTGGTATCTAAATCGCAGGTGCAGCCGCTGTTTGAGACAATGAACAGACAGCTTTCTTTCCGGCACAGAGGGGGCGGCATTGCAATTACTGTTCCGGTGAGCGGATGTCAGAGTCATGTTTTACAAGAACTAAATGACGCGGCGCAGGATGAGATGAAAGAGGCGCTGAAAGGAGATGAGAAAGAGATGAAGGAGAAATCAGAATATGCCGTAATATGGGTTTCCGTAGCGAGCGGTTACAGCGATGATGTGGTAGACGCAGCCAGAAATGCAGGGGCAAAAGGCGGTACGGTCATGAAAGGACGTCGGCGCAGTTCTGAGCAGGTAAGTCATCACTTCGGCATCTCCATGCAGGAAGAGCAGGATTTCGTCATGATCGTGGTTCCACGGGATAAGAAAAGCGAGACGATGGCGGCAATCACGAGTGTGTGCGGACTGGGAACAGACGCGCACGGAGTAGTGCTGGCGCTGCCGGTGGATGAAGTGATGGGGTTGGCGAATTAGGGCAGCCGGGTGTTGCTGCGTAATGATAGAGATGTTTTGAAAGAGTTCTTTCGGCGGACGGGAGGGCTCTTTTTCTGTTTTACACGATGCGCATTTGGCCTGTTTTGAATTAGCTTGTTTTAATATGAAACTTTTATAAGTTTTGTTACTCTATATAAGTGAAAGGGAAAATTCCTTGTGCGAATGAGTACCATGGATATCCAACATCCCGCGGTCATCATGAGGGCTGCAGGAAATACCGGAGGTTATGATGAAACAGGAAGAACTGGAAAACTATATTTACACATACGGCAAGGATTTATATTCGTTCTGTTGTCATGTGACACATAGTCGGCAGGAGGCGGATGATCTGTATCAGGACACATTTCTGAAAATGTATGAGATGGGCGAAAAAGTAGTGATCAGAACCAATCCGAAAAGCTTTCTGATGAGCGTTGCCTTAAATCTGTACCGGAATCATAAGCGAAAACTATCGGTGAGACAGAGGATTACAGGTCTTGGTGTAGACGTAGATGAGGCGGCGGACTGCGTTGCTGTTGAGGAGCGGGGGACGGAAGAGCTGGTGGTCGCAAAAGAGGAATGTCTGCTTGTCAGAGAAATGGTCAGAAAGCTCCCGGATAAGTACAGGATACCGATTCTATTATACTATATGGAAGAGTTATCGATCGCAGAGATTGCGGCATTGCTTCAAATGTCTGAGAACACTGCGAAGACCAGAATGCGCAGAGCAAAGAAAATCCTAAAGGAGAGATTGGAGGGTCAATTATAATGATGAGAAAAGATATAGATGAGCTTTTACAGACAGCCCTTACTCCGACGGACGAGCCGGATGGTAAATTGAATGACCGGATTCTTCGGATAGTGAAGGAGAGAGAAAAAATGACTGGAAAAGCAAAAAGTTATCGAAGAAGGATTCCAGCTGCGGCGATTGCGGCAGCATGTATATTGGTGTTATGTTCCGGCACTGCATTGGCGGTATATAAATACTTAAGTCCGACAGAAGTGGCGAAAGAGGTGGAGAATGATGCGTTGCATAAGGCGTTTTTAAGTGAAGATGCAATATTGGTGAATGAGTCGCAGGAGAGCGGCGGGTATCGTGTCACACTGCTTGGTAGTGTGGCGGGTAGAAATATCAGCGATTTTATGGTGCAAAATGATCGGGGTGAAGTGGAAGACAACAAGATTTATACGGTAGTTGCGATTGAACATGCGGACGGGACACCTATGCCGGATACCAGTTCTGATGAATATGGGAAACAGCCGTTCTATGCGTCCCACTACGTTCGCGGGCTTGATCCGAGACAGTATAGTTTGATGAGTATGGGTGGCGGCTATACGGAGTTTGTCAAAGACGGAATCCAATATCGGCTTCTTGAGATGGACAATATTGAGATGTTTGCGGATAAAGGTATTTATGTTGGAGTGAGTTCGGGAACTTTCTATGAGGCGGCTGCTTACAAATATGATGAAAATACCGGTGAAATGAGCCGCAATATCAGTTATGCGGGAGTGAATGCATTGTTTACATTGCCTGTGGATGCTGAGAAGGCAGATCCGGTGGCTGCAGAAGCTTATTTGAAAGAATTGGAGGATTCTTGGAATGATCCGGGAGAGCCTGTGGAAAAAGATGCTACAGACTTGGCGGTAGATGAATTTATGGAAATGCTGACGCCGGAAAATATCGATGAGTATGCGGAGCCGATCGAGTCCACAAGGCAGACCTGCACAGTGGATGAGTATGGAAACGCAATGTACTCTTATGAATTGAAAGACGATGAAGGGACGTCCGCAGGCAGCGGCGGTGCGTCTGTAGAAAGCCTTTTCCCGGACGGCAAGGCGGGAATGTGCCGCAAGTTTGATTACGGCTATTCGGAATTGGGGCTGGCGGACTTATTGATCGACGTGTATATACTGAATGAAGATGGGACGATCACATTTGTTCTGTACCGGCCGAAGCAATAGGTTATGGCAAAGGCAGGGACGTCGTACACCCCTGCCGCAAAACTGGCAAGGTCGTATATGTCTGCACTAATAGAGATGGGTTTTCAAGCTTCCGGAGAAGCATAACTGCCGCCTGAACACCCAGATCATAGACATCTATATCAATGATTGTAGGAGAGGGTTCAATCAAAGCAGAATAGGGATAGCTGTCAAAAGTAAGAAAAGCAACTTCGTCGGGGATACGTACATGTTTATCCTGTAATGCTTTAGACAGGCTTAGTGCCAAGGTGTTATTTTCGCAGACGATAGCCTGTGGCGGTTCGGGCAGCGCAAGCAGCTCCATAGATTGACGGTAGGCGTCTTCTCTGGTGGAATCCGTATAGCGGATATATTCATCGGGGATTCGGTAACCATAATCGTACATGCCGCCGAGGAAGCCGTTCAGACGCTGCATGGAGATGTAATCTGTGCGGCTTTCTGCGAGAAAGGCGACCCTGTCATAATGACATTCTATCATGTGCTGTGCAGCAAACTGCCCGGCAAGGCCGTTGTTAGTATCGATCCAGCAGATGCGGCTTCTGCGCCCCGGATTGCCTATGTATATGTGGGGAAATTGTGTTTCTGTCATAATCTTGACCATGCCGGGAATATTGCAGGAACCATGGATCAGGATACCGTCCGCAATACGGCTTGTAATCAGATTTGTAAGAAACGTTTCCGGAGAACTGTCCCCGAGGATATCTGTCAGCATTAAAGTATATCCCTGTGATGACAGTTCTTTTTGTACGCCGCAGAGAATGTCAAACATATGGGGATTATGGTAGGCTTCTTCTTTTTTTAAACTGGATAAAAATATAATATTTCTGGTAGCGCCTCTGGCAAAGCTGACGGCTCTGGCATTGGGCGTATACTGCAATTTGTCAATGGCGGCGCGGACGCGGGCGCAGGTCTCAGGTGATATAGAACTCCAGTTATTCAGTACTTTGGAAACTGTGGATGTAGAAACGCCGGCTTCTTGTGCGACGTCGCGGATAGTTGCAGCCATAGAATTATGCTCCTTTTCAGTTCTTATTGTCAAAAGTTCTAAATTCATGATAATAGTATAGCGTTTTCCTAACAAAGTCAATAAAAAGCAAATAAAGTGCATAGAAAAAATAATGGATAAGTGGTATAAATGGACATAACAAAATGATGCGCACCATTTTGATAATTTCCAATATTAGGAAACCGATTTCACAAAAGTTATAAATTGACAGTGATTCAGAACGGAGGAAGCTATGAGAAAGAATATAAGAACAGGTTTAAGTCTGCTTCTGGCGGGTGTTATGACAGCAGCAACGCTGACGGGATGCGGACAAGGAGGACAGAGTGCGGCAGATGCCAACGGAACTGCAGCGAATGAAACAGCAGCGACCGTAGATAATGCGGAAGATGTGTCCGGGGAGACAGCGCAGCAGACGGGAGATAGTGTGGAACAGGATGGCGTAACACAGGCATCCGGGGAAGCAGTGACGATCACAGCATGGCATGACAATGATGAAACGATGATGAATGCGTTGGCTGACGTAGTGAATGAGAAACTTGCGGGGGAGAATATTACTCTCCGTTTTGAGAAAAAAGCTGATGTTACCGGACAGATTAAATTGTATGGGACAGATGCGGCGAACGGACCGGATATGTACCTTTTTGCACACGATTCATTGGGCGGATTTGCAGAGATGGGCATTCTGGAGCCGGTAGGAAACCTGATTAGTGCGGAGAAAGAGAAAGATCTTTTACCTATGACGCTTGAGGCGGCGAGTTACAAAGATGAGCAGTATCTGATGCCGGTTTACTATGAGACACTTTTGTTTATGTATAATAAAGATTTGTGGGAAGGAGATATACCTTCGACCACGGAAGAATTATATGACTATATGGTAGAGCATACCGATGTCAATGCAGGAACATATGCTTTAGTGAACCAGCATTCTACTTCCTATAATGTGGCGCCTCTTATCAATGGATTCGGCGGATACATTATCGACAAAGACGCTAATCCCGGATTGAATATACAGGAAACAAAGGATGCCATCAGCTATAACAAGAAATTTGCCGAGTTACAGGCGGACGGAGATTATAACACGGTAACTGCGCTGTTTAACGAAGGTAAGGCAGCGGCGATCATAGGCGGACCGTGGCTGGTATCCGGAATCAGAGAGGCGGGCATTGATCTGGGGATCAAATCATTGTGCGATTTCACATTGCCTAACGGGGAAGTGATGACCCCTTATTCCGGAGTGCAGTGTCTGGGCGTATTAAAGTATGCAGCGGAGAATAAGAGAGGAGCGCTTACGAGAGTTTTAGAGGTATTGGCAGAGCCGGAAGCAGGTATTACATTGGCCAAAGAATTTAACTGTGCGCCGGCAAACAGTAAGGCTTATGAGGACGCTGACGTTGCGGCAAATGAGATGATCCTTGCGATGGAAAAGAGTGCCGAAAAGGCAGTACCTATGTCCAACATTCCCGAAATGGGTGTTATGTGGGGACCGGCAGAATCCCTGCTGGCAGCAGTTAATAAATCCGGTGAGGGTGTAGATGCGGCGGCTGATAAATATCAGGAAGAAGCATTGCAGGCAATCGCGGATATGCATTAGGGAAAAATTGAACTTAGCTAAATGGAGAGATTTGCTTCGCAAACTTGGATTAATTAATGAAGGGTTGAATAAAGTTATGAAGAACTCACGGAAAAAGTTTACGCCTTGGTTATATAATCTTCCGGCATTCATATTGATTGGGATAATTGTTTTGTTTCCTATTCTTTATACGGGATATATTTCTTTTACAAATATGAATCTTTACCACTGGCAGGACTATACATTCGTTGGTGCGGATAATTATGTGCGTGCTCTTGGGAAGCTGAATTCCGATTTTTTTGCGGCGCTGTGGACGACGATCGGATGGACGGTCGCAAATATGATATTGGATGTAGGTATCGCATATATACTTGCGGTGGGATTGAATGCTGAAGGGCTGCGTGCCCGAAGAATCTACAAGACGCTTATCATTTTTCCGTGGGCAATGCCCGCATATGTGTCGATTCTGGCATGGCGAGTAGGTATGTATAATACGGAATTCGGATTGCTCAACAAGGTCTTAGTAGCATTAGGTTTTGAGAAGATGGATTTCCTGTCGAAAAATGTTCCTGCATTTCTATCCTGTATGGTATTGAACCTGTGGATGTCACTGCCGTATATGATCGTCATGTTTGACGGAGCGCTGCAGAGTGTAGACCGCAGTATGTATGAGAGCGCGATCCTGGATGGTGCAGGCGCATGGCAGAAGAATTTGTATATCACGATCCCTTCCCTGCGAAAAGTGATGGCGCCCGTGGTGATCATGACTACATTTACCACTTTTAAACAGTTTGATATCGTGTACCTTCTGACAATGCAGAAAGGTTCCGTGTCGGGATCGACTATGCAGACAATCATCACATACGCGCACCAAAATGCCTTTGTTTCTAATAATTACGGATTGTCCTCAGCTGTATCGATTGTGATTTTTGTAATAATTATCATATTCTCTGCATGGACGAACCGGGCGGCTAAGGAGACGTAGCGTGTAGCGGGTCGATTTAGTATGGAGAAACCGTGTATTGATACAGGATGTATTAGCAATGAAAATTGCCGAGAAATTGGCAGAAGTGGGGTTCCCTGACATGAAATATAAAACTGAAATGAGGTCTGTTAAAAAAGAAATACGGCTGATCTGCTTAAATTTTTTCTATATCTGCGTCTGCTTTTTGGGATTGGTGCCGATTCTGTACATATTTTTATTGTCCGTAAGCGGCGGCAGCGGTGCGTTGACGACAGGTCTTTCCATATTGCCGGAGAAATTTACCTTGGAGAATTACCGTAGGATTATCGTGGAGGAGCCGTTCCTAAGATGGATGGCGAATTCGGTAGTTTTGAGTGTGGGAACTATGGTGATTGCTATGGGAACGAGCGTGCTGGCATCCTATGCCTTTTCGCGGTTTCGGTTTGTGGGGAAAAACGTATCTATGCAGATACTTCTTTTGTTAAATGCTTTCCCGCAAATTCTGTCGATGTTTGCAATCTTTCGTCTGTTCAGGCTGATGAATCTGTTAGATTCCCACGTGGGATTGATTTTTGTCTATGCAGGAAGCATGTGCATTTTCAGTATATGGAATATGAAAGGATATTTTGATTCTATTCCGATTGAGATTGAGGAAGCGTCTAAGATCGACGGGGCAAGCAACATGCAATTGATCGTGAGGATCATTCTGCCCTTAGCGCGTCCGGCGATTATTGTAACGGCGGTGATGGTTCTCATCTTTGTCTGGAATGAATATCTGTTTGCAACCACTTTTATGTTGAAAGAGGAGAGTTATACGCTGGCAGGCGGTTTATATCAGCTACAGGCAAATGATTATAGCAGAAGCTGGCCGCTATTCTCGGCAGCCGCGATACTGGTATCGGTGCCGATCCTTGTAATATTCTTCTGTTTCCAGAAGTATATGGTATCGGGATTGACTGCAGGTGGCGTGAAAGGCTAGGGGAGCGTGCATTCTCCGTAGGTGAAGGAAGTTTAAAAATGGGGATAAAATAAAATGAATAAATGTGCGATTTTACATATACCCGCGTCCCAGTATGCTTTTGCGCAGTCGGAGGATCGTTTTGTGGTCCGGCTACGGGCGGGCAAAGGGGACTTGGATCGTTGTATGCTTTTTTACGGGGACAGAGCGTGTGTATCGTCTCCGGTCCGGTTTACATCCGTTGATATGGAAAAGCGATATCAGGATGAGTTGTATGATTTTTATGAGGTGACGCTGGAGGACTGCCCGCGGAGGATTTGCTATTACTTTGAACTGGGAAAAGGAGATGAGAAGATATATTATTACGCCGATTCTTTTCATCAGGAATTGCCGGATATCATTATGGAAGACGGTTTTGTGATAGAAGGAAGAAGCGAATATTATCAGTATCCTTATATCCTGCGTTCGGAAGTGGTGAAGCTGCCGGAATGGTTTGCTCATGCGGTGGTCTATAATATTTTTCCGGATAGCTTCGCGGATGGCAGACAAAGTCTGGCGGAAAAAGGAAAGGAGATCACCGGTACGGACGGCACACTGAGCCGAAGTCGTCTTGGCGGTACGATCCGCGGTATCACGGAAAATCTGGATTATATCTGTGATTTGGGCTTCAACTGTCTTTATTTAAATCCGGTCTTCCATGCGGGAGAATATCATAAGTATGATATTGTGGATTATTTTCATATTGATCCCTGCATGGGAACTGATGAAGACTTTCTGCAGTTGACGCAGGCGGTGCATGAGAGAGGAATGCACATTATTATTGACGGTGTGTTCAATCATTGCAGTTGGTATTTTCCCCAGTTTGAGGATGTGGTGCAAAAGGGAGAGCAATCTGTTTATAGAAATTGGTTTTATGATGTTACTTATCCGGTAGTAAGACCGGAGACGGAAGATATTGAACCGGGTTATGCCTGTTTTGCCTATGAGCGCAAGATGCCGAAGCTCAATACGTCAAATCCCGAAGTGCAGGACTATTTTGCGCGGGTAGGCAGTTATTGGATCGAGAAATTTCATGTGGACGGATGGCGGTTAGATGTGGCCAATGAGGTAGATAAGAATTTCTGGCGTAAATTCCGAAATGCCGTGCGTGCGGCGAATCCCGAGGCGGTTTTGATCGGGGAAGTGTGGGAGAATGCGGAAGTTTGGCTTAAGGGGGATATGTTTGACTCTGTCATGAACTATGATTTCAGGAAGCATTGCCGGGACTTTTTTGCCCTGCGGCGGACGACGGCAGATGATTTTGCATGGAATATGACGGATATGTTCTTAAGATATCCGGCGCAGGTGAGCCGCGGACAGTTAAATCTTTTAGACAGTCATGATGTGCCGCGCTTCTATAGCCTGTGCGGAGAAAATTACGACCGTTTTCAGGCGGCGTTCTTATATTTGTGCATGGCGCCCGGTGTTCCCAGTGTCTTCTACGGGGATGAAAAAAGAATATCCGGTATTTGTGAGGAGGAATATCGAAGAGGTATGCCGTGGGCACAGTCTTGTGGAGCGGAAGCGGACTTTGTGCGGACCGTAATTGAAATTCGTAAGAAGTGGATCGCTCCTGATGATGATTATAGAGTACTGTGGACAGATCATAAGGATAACCTGTTAGTGTTTGAACGAGTCGGTGTGCATTGTGTACGCGTGCTGATTCATATGGGAACAAGTCCGGCGGATGTGCAGGAGTATATTGGAGGGACAAAAATATTATTGCAAAAAGAGCTCGAAGGTTCCACAATAGGATATAATGGGTATGCGGTAGTGTTGGAATACTAATTGGATTACTTTTTGCATCGGTAGTATGTGAATCGATGTAATGCCATGGGTGTAGACTGTAATCGGATATTTACCCGACACCGTATGTCCAGTCATGGAAAATACGGCATTTCTCACTCTGTGTCGTGTTGTTCATGGCAGCGTTGAGCTATCCTATCGGTGAAGGAGGAACAAGAAATGAACCTAAAAAAGACCGGGCGCTTTTTCAAAGAGCTTCGAGGTGAAAAAGGGCTCACACAGGAACAACTGGCAGAGCATTTCGGTGTTTCCGGCAGAACGGTTTCACGATGGGAGACAGGCAGTAATATGCCGGATCTGGATGTTCTTATTGAGATGGCAGATTTCTATGAGGTAGACCTCAGAGAACTGCTGGACGGAGAAAGGAAGAGTGAGAAAATGAATAAGGATTTAGAAGAAACTGTATTAAAGGTTGCTGATTACAGTAATGATGAGAAGTTGAAAATTATGAGAAGGATGCACATTTTTGGCTGGATCGGTGTGGTGAGTTTTATTATTTTCCTGATTTTGGAAGCAATGGGTCTGGCGGACAGCGGAGTCACTGAGGACATAGCGTCATTTTGTCTGGGGCTTCCTTTCGGAATACTTATGGTTTTTGTTCTGTATACAAGCCGTCATATGTCCAAGATCAGAGCGTTTAAGAAAAAAGTACTTCATCGTGGATAAAATGAATCCGGATATAATTAAATAATGAGGTAAAACAGAGATGGAATTTGTTGTCTGTCTCTGTTTTTTTATGCGAATAACTGAATTGATGTGATTTTAAGCTCCTATAATTTTATATTCTTAAAGAAGTTATGGGATTTTTTATAGGAGTATGATATCTAATGTATGTAGGACGAAAGGGAGGACGCTCCGGAATAGTCCGCAGCCAACTGTGCGCACAGGAGGAGTCTTTTTATGCAAGGTAAAGGAACTGATAATCTGGTCAGAAAGGCGAAAAGGCAGGACCCAAATGCTTTTACGGAACTTATGCAGCTGTATATGACAGATATGTATAGAGTTGCGTTGGCGATTTTAATGAACGATGAGGATGCGGCGGATGCTATTCAGGATACAATACTTGTCTGTTGGGAAAAGATAAATACTCTGAGACAGATTCAATATTTTAAAACCTGGATGACAAGAATATTGATTAATAAATGTTATAAGATTAGAAAATCCACAGAGAAATTAGGGGAACTGGAAGAGCATGAAGAGCCGTCGGCGTGCGATGAGTACAATCTTGAATTGAAGGAAGCAATGGCTTTGTTGGATGAGAAGTATCGCATTGTTATGACACTGTTTTACAGTGAAGGATATCATATTGATGAAATTGCAAAAATTTTACATATTCCCAAGAGTACGGTACAGACCCGGCTGTATAGAGCACGGGAGAAGCTGGCAAGGGACTATTACGGAATTGAAAGGAAGGTGTAGACTTTATGGCTAAGAAGAATATTTTCTTATATGATGTCGATATACCGGAAATCGTTCAGGATAAAGCGGAAGAGGCCTTTTCGATCATTATTGCGGAAAGGAAAAGTGTGATGGAGACAAACAAAGTAAAGGATGGGAGCACAAACGGGGTCAGAAATATAAAGCGGAATCGGAAGATTACAAAGATTATGGCGGCGGCAGCAGCGTGCGCTGCAATCATTTTAACAGCAAATGTTATTGTAGGAAGATCAGGACGCAGCAATATGGGAGACCAAGAAATAACAGGGATAACTTCGAATGATCCCGGCATAGAAAGTGCAGATGCGTCCCTGGGAGTATCAGATATTTCAACGCAGGAAACAGTGGACGGAAAAGGTGAAGGAGTGCTCTCAGCGCTTGATAAGATGTTTACGCTGCGCGTAAGAGCAGCCGAAGCGGATGGAGAACAAAATGGTGAAGGGCAGACGGAAGATGAACAGTCTACTCAATTGGTGGCCGGGCAACCGGTTCCGTTGCTTAGCAGCGATAAAGCAAATTCATGGGTACTGGGGGGAGATGATGTGGATGGCAGTGTAGTAGATTATTGCATAAGTATGCCGTTTACCTGCTTGGGCGATCATATTGAAAAGGTTACTTACAGTATCAATAACGGAGCTTTCCAGATCGTACAGCCTGAGAATGAAACGATTATAATAGATGGGCAGTTGTACGAGGGCGAACTGAACACCGGAATGATTGGTGGAGACTATAATGAAGAAAATGACGGTTTACCGTCCAGACCTTTTGAAACTGTCTTATATCGCTCCTTTACACTGGACTATAATAGGCAGTCGGATGAGTATACATGGATAAATATTTGTAATAATCGTTCTGTTAGCAAAGATATATATGACGCAATTTGGGGAGATGGAAAGAGTCTGGAAGAGATGAATAGCGGTATGCAGCAGATGTTAGATAACACTGTGATTACTTGCACTGTGCAGTATTCGGATAATACTTCCCAGTCTGTTGATATTAATGTGAACAGTAGAATTATGTCATCTGTCGAAGCGGGTGAAGAGCCCAAGTATGAAGGAGAGAGGTCGGTATACTTTACGTTTGAATTGCAGGAGTGATCGCAATTAAGATTGGGTTGTTCAATAAAATAAAGAGATAAGGAGGCGGCTTGCTTAAGCAAGCCGTCATATACCCCACCTATCCTTATCCAATTGCATTTTCATAATCTTGTAATTCATGATACATACCTTCAATTATCACGGTTTTCCCTTTTATTCGATATACCAGCAGATAATTATGTCTCTGAAAATGAATTTTATGAAATTCTAACTTCCTTAAGCGTTCGCTATTACAATAACCCAAACTATCCGCGTATCTTTCAAGTTTTTTTATTGTATCGTCAAAATCCTGCATTAAATTGCCCGCTGCCTGTGGATTCATAAGTACATTGTAAATATAATTCAAGAATTTATCATACTGTCGATTTGCCAGCTCAGACACTTCTACTTTATATTGCATATTTCTCCTTCATTCGTTGCGACACTGTATTGGCCGGTGTTGTAGCCCCCATATCGCTTTTTTTAACCGATTCAGTAAGCTGCTTGACAATGACATCTTCACTAAGATACTCCATAGGCATATCACCCATATCCTTAAAAATAAGATATTGGATATACTTTTGAACTTCTCTTAATTTATCTTCCGGCATTGTTTCAAGCATTGAAATCGTATATTCTAACGTACTCATAAGCACCTCCGGTTATCTTCTTTTCGTTTCAATTATTATAATATACGTTTTTGCTTAATTCAATCATTTTGGTGATGTGCCCATTTTATAATACTTTTGGATGTGCAATTTCAATACGGATATCGGCGCTTCCGTGCTTACGATAATAAAAAACGGATGGAGGATGAATTTTCCGGCAACTAAATATATTTTCTATTTATCTAATCAAGTAGAAGGGATACAATACCTGTTATACCAGTCGGAAGAAAGGTGTGATCGAGAAATGGAGCATTTGGTCAGATTAGCAAAAAAAGGAGATGCGGATGCATTTATCAGGTTAATAGAGATCAATCAGGACGCGCTTAAGAGAATTGCCGTCGCATGGTTGAGGGATGAAAATGATATTGCGGATGTCATACAGGATACAATACTGGATGCCTATGAGCATATTGGACAATTGAAGAAGGCGGAATATTTTAAAACGTGGCTTGTAAGGATTCTGATCAATAACTGTACGAAGATTTACCGCAAAAATAAGAATCATCTGCAATTTGAGGTGAGTGCAGATGAGCATACGCAAGATCATTGGGAAATCAGCGGGTCTGCGGAATCGATAAGTGCTGATTTGGAGTTTTTTGATCTGTTAAAAGCGCTTCCCGAAGATAGCAGAGTAATCTTTCAGCTGTATTTCGGCGAACAATTTACGACGGCAGAGATCGCGGATATGTTACATATGAAAGAGAACACCGTGAAAAGTAAAATTCGCAGAGGAAAGATGCAACTGCGTGAGCAGATGGAAAAAGAACGTTAAGGGGACGGAAAAGTTATGGAAAGGGGCAGGAACATAATTATGAGAAAATATTCGGACGATGACTTAAGAAATATTCTGGGTACGGCATCCATACAAAATCAAGTAATAGATGCAAGAATCTGTGAAACGCTGGAGAGTATCAGACAAGAGCGGGCGGAGACTGCCGCACGGGAGGGGAAATCGGATAGGCAGAGGACGATTTCTACATGGCGCAAACTTGCTTACGGCCTCGGAACTGTGGCGGCGGTAATTATTGTATCCATAGGTGTCTGCGTTACAAATCCGTCGCTTGCGGCAAACATTCCGATCCTTGGAAATATTTTTGCAAAAGTGCAGGAAGTTTTTCCGTTCGGAAGGATACCGGAGGATGAGACGACGCGACTATATGATGAAAATGCAAGGACTCCGCAGAATGCGAAAGAGAAGTCATATCTGATGGTCGGAAGCGATCCGAATATAATCCATGAGACTGCGGGATCGGATACCGATACTTCCGGTGAATCAGTGAGAGATGAAGGTTTTATTTATCGGGATCAGGACAATGGGATCACCGTTACTTTCACGGAATACTATGCGTCTAATCAGGCAATTTTCTTTGGCGTCTGCATAGAAAGCGAGGAGGAATTCCCTGCATTTGCCACCATGGGAGACACGGATTATCAGCTTATTCAGGCAAAAACAGAAGAACAGTACTCCTTTAGGGATACCGTGGTAGGCGGTTTCAGGAATATCGAAGGCAGACTGGAGGATGCACATACATTTGCTGGAATTATGCGTGTGGATTATGATTCTATAAATCTAGATGACAGCAAATATGAAGCGGCGTGCAGGGAAGCCGAGGAAAAGGGGGAAGAACTTCCGGCTGTTACAGAGGCGACGTGGGATCTGTATATGGACCGCTATGAAGTGCCAGAAGAATTTACGGTGGAGATAAAGATAGAATCTTTGCGGGGATATTGCAGGGAAGAGATAGACGCGGAGAACGGGAATCAATACAGGGTACGCGGAAATTGGGAATTCCCGTCCTGCAAAATTGAGAAGAGTACAGCGGATGTACAGACCATTCAGATTGGAGAAGTGAATGAACAGGGAATCGGACTCGATATGATAGAAATCTCTCCGGTAGAGTTGACGCTGCATACGATTGAACCGGCGAATAGGCTGACATTTGCGGTAGCGCTTGATAAGAATGGGAAGAAATTGGCGTCGGGCAGCAGCAATGCATATGAACTGGCGACTGCCGGGTGTGATATCTCCACGGTGACTGTCTACATCTGCGATTATGATGAGTATATGGATGAGATCAAGGCGTACGCATTGGAGGATGATGAGAAGTTCAGAAGCGTGTTGGAAGAAAAGGCATTGTTTAAGACGGTGGTTGATACGCAGGAGGTTCCGGGGCATTAAATATTTTCATTAAAAATTCTTTGATCATTTCCAAACATCAGAACGTTATATTAGGCAGAAAGCATTAATGCGGCTCAGCGGGTGTCTTATGATTGTATGTGATAATGTCGATATAACGACAGCACGAGGGGTAAAGATGGCAATGACGGATGATGAATTGATCGAACGAATCAGAGACGGTGACGACAATAGCGCAGAGGAATTGGTTCTGCGCTATTATGCTGCAATTTTAAGATACTGCAGATGGCACTGTGCTGATGATGCGCGGGCGGAGGATCTGACGCAGGAAACGTTCTTACGCGTTTTTAAGAATTTGTCTCAGTATGGTAAAAGGGACAGATTTAAATCATGGCTGTATACGATTGCCAATCATCTGTGTGTTGACGAGAGCAGAAAAAGGACATGGCATACGCTGAGTGATGAGCTGCCCGGGGAGTGTGCGGCTTTATCCAAACTGGAGGACAGGGATGAAATAGACAGGCTGCTTCGGAAACTGTCGCCGGAGCAGAGGGAGGCCGTCATTCTCAGATTCGGGGAACAGTTAAGTTTTGCGGAGATTGCAAAAGTTACGGACTGTACGTTGAGAACGGCTCAGAGCCGGGTAAGATGTGCGCTTGAGATTATGAGAAGGGGGTGGAGGCAATGAGGCATGGTACGAATAAGCAGGAAAGCGATGAGATGAAAGAGAATGCAGACAAACGGAAAGGTGATGGGTTGGGGTGCCATATGGATCAACAGAAAGGAAATAAACCCGAGGACAGAATAATAGAAAAATATTTATGTGACAGGCTGAACAATCCGGTGCATGTGCGTCCTAAGAAAATGCAGGAGACAATACAGCTGTGTATCACCGAAATGCACAGACAGTCTGCCGAATATGAAGAGCGCACCGGATTTTGGGCGTACCTTTCGGATGTTTTCCGTTTTGAGGGAGTGTCTATTTTCGGATTGCAGATGCTTGCGCTTTTGGTAAGCTGTCTTGGAATCGTTACCGTGGCGGGTATTCCGGTGGTGCTTCCGGCCTTCATGCCATTGTTCGGATTAGCGGTTATGCCTGTACTGTATCGAAGTCAGGCATACGGAATGTGTGAGATGGAGGCGGTGACAAGAGCGTCCGGCGCACAGATCGTGCTCGCGAAGCTGATTTTGGCGGGAGCTGCGGAGCTGTTGTGTATGACGGCAATGCTTTGTGTCGAGGTATCGGTGTGGGGTGTGTCCGATCAAATTATGCGGACGATTTTATACATTGTCGTGCCATTTCTGGTATGTATGGTGGAGCTGTTGCGTAGTATTCGTACATGCAGGCACAGAAGTACTGCGAATTATGCGGCGGTTTCTCTGATTGCCTGTGTGGGCTGGGGAATTTCTGCACGATACTTCCCTTGGCTGTATGAGACGTCGGCAACCGGACTGTGGATCGTGGGATTTATCGTGTTCGCCTCTTTTTTTATCAGGGAAATATGCTTTATCATTCAAATGCGGAAGGAAGGAAAAATGTATGGAACTATCAGTTGATCGGTTGACGAAACATTACGGGAGCAAAATTGCCGTGGATTGTGTCAGTGCGGTTATGAAACCGGGAGTATATGGTCTCTTGGGGGAGAACGGTGCAGGAAAGACAACACTTATGCGCATGATCTGTTCGATTCTCGAGGCGACTTCGGGAGAGGTGTTTTTTGATGGACAGAATGTGATAGAGATGGGTGCCGAATACAGGAATCTGCTGGGATATCTGCCACAGGATTTCGGATATTATCCGGATTATACGGCGATGGAATTCTTGAGATATATGTCTGCACTTAAGGGCATTCCCCGCAGAAAAGCGGTGAAACGCAGCGAGGAATTATTGGAAGTAACGGGATTAGAACATGTAGCTTCCAAGAAAATCAAGACCTTTTCCGGAGGAATGAAGCAGAGACTCGGTATTGCTCAGGCACGGTTAAATCATCCGAAGATATTGGTTCTGGATGGGCCGCCCGCAGGACTTG
>CAMWMS010000033.1 GCA_947175435.1 uncultured Lachnospiraceae bacterium
ATGCAAAAGACGTGATTGAGGCGATCGGATACGAGGCTGAGCATGATATGGACAATCCGTGTAGCTCCGTGTTCTGCGCCCACGGTGCCGGTTTCGTAGTGGAGTGGGATCGGGTGGAAGATTATATGCACCTGGACAGTGTGTTGCCGGATGCCGATTCCATACGGTCATACGGAGAGCAGGACGATTCCGGAAATCCTATTGTATATCCCGGCGGACAGGAAGCCGGTTATGCAGGGCAGGAGAGCGGCGGACATGCGCGGATTAGTGCGGGACGCAGGGAAGGACAGACAGTGGATTTCATCGGACAGGACGAGATCGAGGAAATTATGAACCGCACCTATGGCACAAAGGAGCGGAAGAAACAGGGATGGGCGCGGACGATCCGGGCCGGAGAAAATGCGGATGCGAATGGCAGCGGCAGAGCAGGGAGCGTATCCGGCGGACAGTCCGGTTATGATAAGGCGGGAAAGGGAGATCGTGACAGGATAGCGGCACCACAGGAAGAATATCTTCTGGTGGACGGCTATAACATTATATTTGCATGGGATTCCCTGAAAGAGCTGGCCAAGGATAATCTCGACAGCGCCCGTGGGAAGCTGATGGATATTCTGAGCGATTTCCAGGGTTACCGTAGGATGAATCTGATTCTGGTATTCGACGCATATAAGGTAAAAGGAAATATCGGCAGTACTGAGAGATATCATAATATAGATGTGGTATACACTAAGGAGGCGGAGACCGCTGACCAGTATATAGAGAAGGTAACGCATAAGATTGGCAGGAAGCACCGCGTGCGGGTGGCGACCTCTGATGGGCTGGAGCAGCTGATCATCATGGGAGCGGGTGCGGTCCGGGTGTCGGCAAGAGAGCTGCAGGAGGAAGTGATGGCGGCGGGAGAGGAACTGCGGAAGATGTTTTTGCAGGAGGCGGATCGAACGGCGGGGGATAGGAATTATCTGCTGGAGGGTGCGTCTGGGGATGTGGCGGAGTATGTGCGAAAGGTGCTGGAAAAGTAGTGTGGGTGCTGCTGGTCATAGATTATGTAAGACGGACGCGCAGATGGAAGTTAATATCTACGGAACCGCGCTTTCGCTCCGTAAAAAGCGTAGCAGACGCTAAACTCGTGAGTTGCTTTGCAACTCAGAACCTCGTTAAGCGCTGACGCTTTTTAAGGGGTTCCTTAAGATATTAACTTTCATCTGCGCTGGGTATTGAATACGACTATATAACATGTGTTATTACATGTGCGTTCGACAAAGGGGACGCCTGAGCAGATAGAAAATTCTCTGCGGTTCGCTTCGCTCTCTGTGAATTTTCTATCTGTTCAGGCTGATAATTGGTGGGCGTGAAAAGTAACCAGCAGATATTCGTCTGGGAGTGCGTATAGAAGCGCGTGGTGAAAGAGATTTGCGTGGTTGTGGGGTGTTGTGTTACTATAGCATGAGGTATCTATAGGATTCGGGTGTCAAAAGATACATTTAGTAAATTTTTATAGGCAGATTGTACAAAATGTTCTCGAAGCTGTCTTGCGTAGGAATATGAGATTTTCTTAATATTCCGTTCGATATCCAGAAATTCCGGGACATGGATGTCCCGGAAAGCCCGTAATGAGCCCGGATGGCGAATAGAGGGCGGTTTCGTCCGTTTGCATAACCTTGCCGGAATATTTTAGAAAATCCATATGACGCAGCCGACAGCTTCGAGAACATTTTGTGCAATCTGCCCCCATGTTACAACATGCACCTTTTTTATACATAGGGAGCGTGTGATGCATGGAGCAGGATGATTGTATGAATATTTTGTACGATGTATTTAAATGATATTAGTTAGATATTTCACGGGATTGTTTGGTACTTGAAGAAGAGAGAATGATATTATGACAGATAAGACAATAGATGTGAAAACAGAAGATAATGTACAAGTAAAGAACGGAAGTGACGACAATATCGGTAACAAAGGTAACAACAGTGCTGATAGCAATAACGGCAACAATAGTGGCAATAATAACGGTGACAACAACGGCAGTAATAAAGGTAAAAACAACGGAGTGCCGGACGACATTTCGGAGATAGTCTGGAATACTTATGTTGCTGCTTTTATGGAGTTTCTGCCGAATGAACCGCGCAAGCCGATCAAGAGCTGCGAGAGGCAGATCGGGCAGCTGGAGCGGCGTATCTCGCGTAAGAAGGGGCAGGAGAATCACCAGATCCTGGCGGACATGAAGGATCTGCACAGGCGTACGGCGGCCATCGGGTATACGGTGGCGGGTAAGGAAGCCAGGCTGCGCAAGCGGTTTCGGCATACGCTGCGCATGCTGATTCGGCTGGATATCTCTTTCTTACAGAGGATGACGGGCGGCGCGAATCCGGAAGATATCATGCAGATGCAGACGGCGGCGGTACTTCTGCGCGGCAAATCGCTCTATGAGATTTATAAAGAAGACTATATGCAGTATCTGGTGGGACAGCGGATCGAGGAGCTGATGGAGGCGGAACCGGAGAAGCAGTATCCGGAAGCGAGAGGTATGAAACGTCATTTTATCCTGCATATCGGCCCAACCAACAGCGGCAAGACTTATCAGGCACTGCAGAGACTGAAGCAGGCGTATCACGGAATCTATCTGGGTCCCTTAAGACTTCTGGCACTGGAAGTCTATGACCGGATGATGACCGCCGGAATTCCCTGCAATATGATCACGGGAGAGGAGACGATCCGTACGCCGGGCAGCTTCGTGCAGGCATCCACGGTGGAGATACTGGATATCAGGGAGATCTACGATATTGCCGTGATCGATGAAGCGCAGATGATGTCGGATGAGAACAGGGGCAGTTTCTGGACACGTGCGATTCTGGGAATCCGGGCGGAGGAGATCCATGTGTGCTGTTCCGGCACGGCGGAGGAACTGCTCGCAGAGATGATTTCACGTTGTGGAGACAGCTATGAGATCGTGCGCCATGAGCGCAATACGAAGCTGGAGTTTATTCCGAAGCGTTATGACATGAGTAAGGATGTGGAACCCGGCGATGCGCTGATTGCCTTTTCCAAGAAAAATGTGCTTGCCATTGCGGCGACTCTGGAAGGCAGAGGCATTAAGGCGAGTGTCATATACGGAAATCTGCCGCCTCAGACGAGGCAGGAGCAAGTAAGGCTTTTTACGGAAGGGGTCAATCAGGTGGTGGTGGCCACGGACGCCATCGGCATGGGAATCAATCTGCCCATACGCCGCGTGGTCTTCATGAACACCATGAAATTCGACGGCACTGACAAGCGTCGGCTGGAAGCGGAGGAAATCAGACAGATCGCGGGACGTGCGGGCAGATACGGCTACTACGATGTGGGGTATGTGCAGTCGGCGATGGAGACAGAGTATGTGGGTAAGATGCTGGAAGAACCGCTTTATCCGCTAAAGAGAGCGCGGGTCGGATTCCCGGAAGTCCTGCTGGATATCGATATGGAGCTGGATGAGATCATAGAAGCATGGGAGAAGACCAAGAACCTGCCCATGTACGACAAGATATCCATGGACGAGAGCGTTAAGAAGTACCGTTATCTGAAAAATTACCGCAAGAAGCTGTCTTATATGGAGGATCGGAAGTTCGTCCTGTCGCTGATTACCTGTCCTTTTGATGTGAAAGACAGGGAAGTGCTGCGGCTCTGGCTAAGATACTGTGAGAAACCTACGGAACAGCATTATTGTCCTATGCTGCCGCAGGATTTCAGCTTGGAAGGACTGGAGTCGTATTATAAACAGCTTGATCTGTATACACAGTTTTCCGCCAGAATGAACTGGGAAGTGGACAGAGAGGAAGTGGCTGTCAACAGGGAATGGGCGCAGCATGAGATCGGAGAATTGCTGCAGGACGATAAGGGCCAGTTTGAGAAAAAGTGCCGCGGCTGCGGAGCTGTGCTTCCGTGGGATTATGCCTATCCGATCTGTCAGGCGTGTTATCATGACATGGGGGAGAATGACAGGGGACGGCGTTCCATGCGCAGATACCCTCATGACCGTAATTACAGGTAGACGGCGTTAAATAATGATACAGAGCAACGAACGATGTTGTGCTCCGATTGGCAGTTAAGCGTTGGAATGCAATGTTATGTCAGGTACAATTGTACACAAAGAAAGTAATAATTGGCAAACATGTGTTATTGAATTGGAAATGCTGTATGTGATAAGGAAAGAAGTATGAGGCTGTCATGATTTATACTTATTATATAGACGTAACACAATTTGAAGATGAAGCGCTTTTTCAGGAGAAACTCAATCTGCTGTCCCCATACAGGCAGCAGAAGATCGCGCTGCTTAAGCATGAAAAGGATAAGAACAGGAGTCTCGGTGCGGGCATCGCGCTGGATCATGCGCTGGAAACATACGGGCTTAAGGAGCGGAGTATCGAATACGAATTCGGAGAGTGGGGAAAACCGTCCCTGAAATATCATCCCAATATTCATTTCTCCCTGTCTCATTCGGGAGATTATGCAATCTGCAGCATAGGAGATAAGCCTATGGGTAACGATATTGAGCGGATCAAGCAGGGAAGGCTTAAAGTGGCCGACCGTTTTTTTGCAAAAGAAGAGCTGGCGTGGATGTATGCGGTGGAGGACGAAGAGGAAATTAACCGGAGAATGTTCCGAATCTGGACGATGAAGGAGAGTTTCTTAAAGGCGACGGGGAAAGGAATTTCGCTTCCGCTGGGGGATTTTGCCGTGGTGATGGATGAAGAGCGGGATAAGATACGGGTGAAGCATACGTTTAATGCGAAGTATTATCATATGAAGGAGTATCAGGAGATAGCGGGCTATCGGGTGGCGGTGTGCTGTGCGGAGAGCAGGGATGTGGCGTATAGTATGATTCCGGTGGTGGGGTGAAGAATGAGTATGAATGAGCGTGAATGGGAGGCAGATTACACAAAATGTTCTCTCACGTCGGGCTGCGTCAAATGGATTTTCTATAATATTCCGGGAAGGTTGCGGTAGCGGACGAAACCGCCCTCAATGAGCCGTCCGGGCTCAGTTCGGGCTTTTCGGGGCGTCCGTGCCCCGAAATTTCTGGGTGTTGAGCGGAATATTAGAAAATCTCATTTTCCTACGCATGACGTGAGAGAACATTTTGTGTAATCTGCCGGCAAAACGTTTATGCCGGTATAAGGTATATATTTATGAGAAAATATTCATACTATCTCTTAGAGGAAAGAGAAGCATCGGAATATGGTGCGGGAGTATTTTAAGTGTAGCAGTATGGCGGTAAATCAAGGGAACTTACTGTCACGCTGTCACAGAAAAGGAGATAGTGGGATGTTAGGGAAACAGAGTCTTCAATTTTTAAATAAGCCGTATCTGATCAGCAGCGGGGCCATTGTAGGAAGTAAGGAAGCGGAAGGGCCTATGGGGCAGTTATTTGACAAGGTGTGTTATGATGATAAGTTCGGAGCCGATACATGGGAAGAGGCGGAGAGCAGCTTGCAGAAGGAGGCGCTGGAGATTGCTTTGCAGAAGGGTGGTCTGCAGAAACAGGATATACAATTCGTGTACGCGGGAGATCTGTTAGGGCAGTCGATTGCCAGCAGTTTCGGGCTGTCAGGTTATCAGGTTCCGCATATAGGACTTTACGGTGCATGCTCTACCTGCGGTCTGTCCCTTGCGATGGGCGCTATGGCGATCGAGGGAGCTTTTGCGCAGAAGGTGGCGTGTATTACGTCCAGTCATTTTGCCAGTGCGGAGAAAGAATTCCGTTTTCCGTTGGCGTATGGCAACCAGAGACCGAAATCGGCTACTTGGACGGTGACCGGAAGCGGAGCTTTCATTCTTTCGGCGCAGCCGGGCAAACAGGTACGAGCAAACATAACGGGCGTTACTATTGGAAAGATCGTAGATTACGGAATTAAGGATTCCATGAATATGGGGGCCTGTATGGCTCCTGCTGCTGCGGATACCATCAGACAGAATCTGGAGGATTTCGGCAGAACGCCCGGTGATTATGACAGGATCATCACAGGCGACTTGGGCATGGTGGGGCAGAAGCTGCTTTTTGATCTGTTGTCCGAGAAGCAGATCGATATCTCGAAACAACATATGGACTGCGGTATCGAGATCTATGACAGTGAGAAACAGGCCACGAACGCCGGCGGATCAGGCTGTGGGTGCAGCGCGGTGGTGCTGTCGGCTTATATCTTGAAGAAGATAGAGGACGGTGTCTGGAAAAGAGTGCTGTTCGTGCCTACGGGAGCGCTTCTCAGCAAGACCAGCTTCAATGAGGGACAGACGATTCCGGGGATTGCTCATGGGGTTGTGTTGGAGCATTATGAAGGGTAGGGAATGTCACACAAAGCTTTAAAAGGAGCTGTTGCACTAAGTGCACAGCTCCTTTAAATTGCAGAAAAATTAAATTGTTTTCACGACAAAGCATATACATATTCACGGATAACTCTACAAGTTGAAAATGCAAATGCTTTATGTTATAACATAGGCAAAGAAAAATCAGCATTGCGATGCTGAGGAAAACAAGAGGTACAAAATGTCAAAGCTGCTTATTGTTGAGGACAATGCCGATTATCGCGAGCTTCTTATAAGCTTTCTGGAAAATGAAGGGTATGAGGTAACCGCTGCGGCTGACGGCGAAGCTGCCACCGGGCTGGCGAATGATACCGCATTTGATCTGATCGTGCTTGATCTTATGCTGCCCGGAATAGATGGTTATGAGGTCTGCCGCAGGATAAGGGAAAAGAGCGACGTTCCCATTATTATGCTCACCGCACTGGACAGTGAGCCTCATCAGATGAGAGGATACAGGCTTCACATTGACGACTATATCACCAAGCCTGTTTCCATGCCGCTGCTGGTGCATAAGGTTGACGCGGTACTGCGCAGGACTATGCCGGATCAGCCGCAGGCGCTGGAATACGGCGGAATATCACTTGATCTTAAAGCACATACCGTTTGTGTCGAAAATAATCCCGTGGAGTTCACACTCCGTGAATTTGAAATACTTTATGAGCTTATGAAAGCTCCGGGAGAGGTCGTTACACGAAAATCCCTGCTTAACAATTTATGGGGATACGGCTACTACAACGATTCCCGTATCGTTGACACCCACATAAAAAATATCCGGCACAAACTCGTCGACCACGACTTCATAGAAACCGTGCGTGGTGTAGGCTATAAACTGAAAGGCGGCGGAATATGAAAAAGCTTACAGTCAGAACATTTGCGCTGCTGACAGCACTTGCGCTGACAATTTTCTTTATCGCTTTTCTTTGCATTTGGATCGCGCTTCCTTACACGGACAAAAGCCGTTCACAACGTTTGCTTGATGCAGAAACGGAGCAGCTTGTATCAGATTTGCGGGTCACCGAAAAACAAGACAGTGAGCCGCTTTTTACTGATTTTATACGGGAAACGGGCGCATATCTTTTTTTGCTGGACGGCGAAGAAAACGCCGTAAGCCCTTTTACTTTTGAACCGACAAACGCAGTTGTCAGCAATAACGACGGCTATCCGTTTCGTTTCGCCGACTCCGATGATGATTATATTCTGATAGTGCAATATAACAGCTCACGCTCCGACGAATTAACACGGGCAATTCTTAACAGCGTTCCATACGTTGCGATAACCGCGGTTATTCTGTGTTTGGCTGGCGCATGGTTCTTTTCAAAGCGCACGACACAGCCCATTATACGTATCGGTGAAATTGCCGGCAGAATGGCAGATCTGGACTTCAGCTGGTATTGTCCCGATATACGAAACGATGAGATCGGCATGTTGTCCGCAAGTATCAACGAAATGTCGGATAAACTCCATGCCGCGCTGGATGAACTGAATATGCACAATCGTACGCTGAAAGGCGAGATTGCGCTTGAAAAGGAACGCGAGCACCGTCGTATGCTGTTTTTCTCAGGAGTATCCCATGAATTGAAAACACCCATTGCAGTCGTAATAGGACAGCTGGAGGGTATGCAGGCAGGTATCGGTGTCTATAAGGACAGAGAAAAATATTTGGCCCGCAGCGCTGAGATACTTCATTCGCTCAGCAACTTTATCAAAGAAGTGCTGTCAGTGTCATATCTTGATATCTCCGATGTTGAAAATAACGAATCGGTGAACCTTTCCGAAACAATAAAAACACTCGCCGAAGAATATTCCGACTATGCCGTGGAAAGATCAATAACGGTCGTGACAGAAGCGGAGGACGATATCATTGTCGGCGGTGATAAAAAGCTCTTAGACAAAGCGCTCGGGAATATTATGGGTAATGCTGTCACGCATACGTCCGATCATGGAAGCGTAAAGATCACACTTACGCGTGAAAACGGTGCCGTGCTTGTTGTGGAGAATTCCCCCGCGCATATTGACGAGAAACACCTGCCGCATCTTTTTGAGGCGTTTTATCGTGCAGATCCCTCCTCGGAACGGGGAAGCGGACTGGGATTGTACATTACAAGAATGATTTTCGAGAAATATAATATCGGCTGCAAAATAGAAAATACCGCCGATGGAGTGAGTTTTACGGTATGTTTTGACAAAACCACAGATTGACTACACACAAAAAACACATTAACTCCCGACAAACTACACAATATTTAAACTATAATGATTGCAATGCACAACAGAAAGGAATCCGACAGATGAAAATAGATATCGATAACATTACCATGATCTATCCATCAGGGAAAAAAGCATTGCAGGATATAACGGTGAATTTTGAAAGTCCGGGATTTATCGGGATTCTCGGACCTAACGGCGCGGGCAAGACAACGCTTATGAAGCTGCTGATAGCCGGGCTTATCCCAACCAAGGGTGAGATACTTCTGGACGGCAAACCGCTGCTTTCACAGGAAACGCAGCTTAAGGCGCAGCTGGGTTATCTTCCGCAGAGCTTCGGTCTGTATGATGAATTGACCGTATGGCAGTTTCTGGACTATATGGCGGCGCTCAAGGGTGTTAAGGGCAGAAAATACATTGACGAAGCGCTGGAGCGTACAAGTCTTATGGAACAAAAAAAGGTCCGCATACGCAATCTTTCCGGCGGCCAGCGCCAGCGCGTCGGCATTGCACAGGCGCTGCTCGGCAATCCGCAGCTTATCATCCTCGATGAGCCTACCGTTGGTCTCGACCCTGAGGAGCGTATAAAGTTCCGCAATATATTCTCGGAAATGGCGCAGAATAAGATCGTGCTGCTCTCCACGCATATTGTGGAGGACGTGCAGGCAGTCTGCAGTCGTGTTCTTGTAATCTATGGCGGACTTATCCTTTACGACGGATCGCCTTCCGTATTGATATCGGACGCGGCAGAACATGTCGGAACCTATATCGCACAGGCGGGGGAACCTATTTCCGAGGGCTGTCGGGTTGTTTCCAAGGTGAACGTATCAAACGGCATACGCTGTCGTATCGTTGCCGAAAAGCTTCCGAAGTTTGCGGAAATCGCCGAACCGACCCTCGAGGACGCGTATCTGTATTGTATCCACAAGGAGGGCAGAGAATGAGATTTTTATCTTTGTACCGTGTTGAACTGAGGCGGCTTATTTTAACAAAGCAGATATGGCTTATTTCCGCGATCTGCCTGTGTGTCCCGATGCTCGGATATACGGTCTATATTCCCGTTCGTTCTGTAACAATGACAGCTCTTTATATTGGTAATCCCGTACTCGCGGGCACAGCGGCGGGATCGGTTTTGTGGGCAATCGCAGTTATTGCCGACGCCAGCCGCCAATTTCGAAGCGGAACGGATATCCTTGCGGCTTCGGCAGCGCCTCCCCTCACGCATTCTGCCGCAAAAGCAGCCGCACTGATAACGATCTCAGCGTCTGTGACGATATTGTGTGCTCTCGTCTATCTTCCCTTTACGTCTGTAAAGCTCGATTATCTTTTTAATACAGGATATTATTTTTTGAATTTCCTTGTTTTTATGCTACCCACATGGTGGATATCCATACTGTTCGCAGACGGCTTTTACCGTATCACACGGCGCGTGGAGCTTTCCGCGGTATTGTACGCGGCTCTCGCGTATATGAGTTACAGCCGTTTGGCTCGAAGAAATTACTTTTTAAAATGGATAAACCCCATCGCATACGCGTATTCTGACGGCTTTCCTGACGTCTGGTTCCAAAGAATGGGTGCATATACGCGGCTTGTCTGGCTGTGTATTGCCGCAGGCGTATGGATGTTCTCGCTGATCTGCCTGCGAAAATATCAAAAAGGACTTCCAGGATCTTTTGTGCGCGGATTAAAAAAGGTATATCTGCCTATCGGTATGGCTGCTTTGATAACAGTCGGTGCAGTGCTGTGGAATAATCAACCTTTTATCGGAAACGGAGCTGACGAATATATTCTATATGATGGATATAATTATCCATTAAATCCACCGACGGGAGCCATGACAGGCGTCAAATATTCCGTTAAAGTAGACACTGTTTTAGGAACTCTGTCCGGAACCGCGGAATATCGGATCACAACCTCGATAAAAGGCGAGTCTGTTTTGCGCTTGAACGCGGGTTATAAAATAAAAAGCATTACCTATGGCGGCGAGCGCGTAAACTTCCGCACAGTCGAAGAAGATATAAACGGACAGTATGACACGTATTTCGAGTTGCCCGAAAAATACAGAGAGAAGCTGATCATAGAATACGGCGGCTTTCCATCGGTCGCACAATGTCATATGCCGGGAGTGCATAATTCTATCGGCGAAAATTATATTTATCTGGAGCATACAGACATCGTGCCGTTTCTGGCGGATTACGGTCTCGATTACGGAACAGTCGATTTTGAGGTTACACTCCCCAATACTCTGACGCCGTTCCTTTACTTTGAGCCGATAACGAAGTATGTACAAAACAGTGACGGAACCAGAACATACAGTACTATTCTCGGCGACACTTACATTTTCAATTTTATTGTAGGAAATTATGTAACGGATACTTTCTCATCAAATGATATTAATTTCCGTTTTGTATACGGAGATGTATACAGATCTGCCGTGGAGGAATATAATGTGCGGCAGTCGATATGCGATGTTTACGATTACTGCACGGAACACTACGGAAAATCGCCGTATACCGGCAGAGGTTTATTCACGCTGTTCCAGCTGAGTTCAATGAAAATGGGTGGCTACGCGACGCAAGGATCATCAACGTGGTTTGAAGACGTCATCTCTCCGAATACCTTAAGTGATCCCAACAGAGGAGCAAACGCAACGGAAGTTTTTATCCACGAAATGATACATCAATGGTGGGGCGGCGTAGGAGTGTGGTGCGAGGACGATGATGTATGGTCGGCTGAAGGCCTTACAGTTTACGCAACGTACAGGCTTGTAAAAGAAAAATACGGCGAACTTTACGCAAAGCAATACTATGTCGATGAATGGACCAAGGCAGTGGCAGAGCAGGACAGGAATTTCTACAATCGTTATCCTGAATATCTTGAAAAGCTGCCGGAACATTACAGGGAACAATTAAGCGCAGCAAATCAGCAAACAAACCATTACAAGCGTATGCCGCTGATGATACTCAAAGCGGAGAAGCTTGTGGGCGGCGAGGAGAAAATGGACGAAATACTAAGCAGAATATATTCGGATTACTATAATAGAGACGGTCAATACAACGTTACCTATAAAGACTTTCTGGATTACTGCGGACTTACGGAGGAGGATTTGAAGCTTGACTAAAGTATTTGGATATGAACTGAAACGTTTGCTGACAAGCGGACTGTTTCTCGCAATGCTTGTCGTAAACACGGTTTTTGCGTGGTATATTCTCACTACCGAAATTATCGAGGGCATTGCGTACACCGCTCCGTTTTCGGTGTGGAGCAGCTGCGCATATATCGGAAAAACACTTCCGATATCAATTATAACAGTTCTGCTGATTCAGGCAGGATATTATGGCAAACAGCAAAAACGCGTCGAGATACTGACTTCGGCGACGCCGATATCCTACGCACAGACCGTGTTGATAAGAACAGCGGTTCTAAGTGTATGCTTCTTTATCATATATCTTGTTATTGGATTACTTGGAGCAATATTTTATGCAGCGTTTTTCGGTTATTACGGTTTTGGGGCTTTTATTCTCCCGGCGCTGCTCGAAATGATACCGTGCTTCCTGTTTACAGTCGGCGTCGGACATCTTGCAGGCAGAATGCATTGCAGTCTGATCTATGTGCTGCTGCCCGTTGTTTTCATTGCGGGATTTGTCGGTGGTGTATCGGGAGCGTTCGATCTGTTCGGCGGAGGATTTTTTTCCACGTATCCGCTGACTCTTCCCGTCATGCCGGACGGCGACCCTGCTTTTGTGGTGGACTCTGTGTGGCTGCTCGCAAGGATGATATATCTGTTGGCAGGCACCGGCGCTATATTCATTAATATAGCAACCCGTCGGAAATTAACGAGAGCTTGACTTTCTGTATAGTTTGCAGATGTATATTGGCTTGGTCGATTTAAGCTAAACTGTGAAAACTGCACAATACAATATTTGGTATTTTATTTAAGACAGGTGTGCTGGATTACACTATATTTAGGTGAAAAACCAAATTATCAATATAACGCACATGAAAATTTTACATAGTGAACTTCATAAAACCGTTGAATCTTTATTTTCTATATGATATACATATTTCATATCTTATCAGGAATCATTTCTGTATTCATGATTCCCACAGTATCTATGGAGCGCAGCTCCGTCTATAAGAAAGGAAGACATATCTATGAATCTGAATCAAAGCTCACTTCAATGTGCCAGCGGTATAATTCCATATGGCATGACCAATGACTATATGTTTCGGGCAGTTTTACAGTCCAATCACAAAGTGTTACGTGGACTGATCTGTTCTTTGCTTCATTACTCGGAGAAAGAGATCATTTCCATAAATATTATGAATCCCATTATATTAGGGGAGGCAATTGAAAGCAAAGAATTCCGTCTGGACATCAATATTTTGTTAAATAACAAGACGTTGATTAATCTGGAAATGCAGATAACAAACAGACTTAATTGGCAAACCCGCTCGGTTATTTATATGTGCCGTTCCTATGACAGTCTTACCCACGGTCAGGAATATTCTGAAGCAAAATCTGTTGTTCATATCGGTTTGCTGGATTACACATTATTTAATGAGCATCCTGAATTTTACGCGACTTATAAACTTATTAACGTAAAGAATTATCAAAAATATAGTGACAACATCACGCTGAATGTGGTAAACTTATCTCGTATAGATTTGGCGACCGAGGAAGATAAACAGTATCATATTGATGAGTGGGCATCGCTTATGAAGGCAACTACCTGGGAGGAGATCAGAATGTTGGCATCAAGAGATGAATATTTGAATGAAGCGGCAGAGACTATTTTCCGTCTTAGTGCTGATGAGCAGATCCGTAAGAGGTGCCGTGACCGTGAGGAATATTATGAGGATCTTCATAATTATGAGATGGCAATACTGGATCGTGATGTTTCTATTGCAAGCTATCGGAAGGCTGCGATTGAACGTGAAAGCGTGATAGCAGAGCAACAAAATATGCTTGCAGAACATGAAAGCGTAATAGCAGAGCAACAAAATATGCTTGCTGAGCACGAAGGCGTAATAACAGAACAGGAAAAGCTCATCCATGAAAGAGATATACAGATTCAGTCACTTCTCAGTGAGATAGAGCGGTTAAGAACAAAAAGCTAAAGAATCCGGCATACATTTGCAGATATAAACACGTTGATGTGCATAGAAAGTGTAGCAATAAGGAGAATTATGGAAGACGGAAAAGTGATTGTAAAGAGGGATTCAGTGACAGAATCGGAAGATGGTAAGGGCGTTGTAAAAAAAGCTCAGATGCTGCAAAAACGAGAAGAATATAGTGAAATAATTCAAGCAGAGGAAATGCGCATGATCGTTTCCACTATGTTGCATAAGGACGGAAAAAACTTTGCGAGGGTTTCTTTTATAAGAGGAAAAGGCTGGGCAGAAGGGGTTGTTCCGGATGGAGTGATCGAGAAGTCGGAGGGGTTTGCGGAAGAAGAGATCAGAAGGCTGGAGGATTATCTGGCGCGAGAGAAGGATATGTTGATCAGTCAGGCGAAGGAGGTAAATCCGCTCAGGAATATGCTTGGAATGTGATCCTGGCGGAAAGCGCCGAATGTCAGCGGGCTTTATGACAGCAAGGAATGCCGTTTAAGAGCTTCAAATATACCTTGATTGCAGCATGCTGCTCTACATGGCTGGTTAGTATGAGAGAAATAATAAGGAGAAAGTAAGATGAAAGCATTATTTATCGGCGGAACCGGTACGATCAGTACTGCAATTTCCACAAAACTTCTGGAAGACGGGCATGAGCTGTGGCTGATCAATCGCGGCAGCCGTAATGCAGTATTGCCGCCGGGAGCACATGTAATACAAGCGGATATCGGAGATGAGGAGGATGTGAGCCGCAGGCTGGAGGGACAGACTTTCGATGTGGTTGCGGACTTTATTGCATTTACGCCGCAGCATTTGGAGCGGGATTATCGCTTATTCTGTGGCAGGACGAAGCAGTTTATGTATATCAGCTCAGCCTCTGCCTATCAGAAACCGTTATCCGATTACCGGATCAATGAGGGAACGCCGCTTGCGAATCCTTACTGGGAGTATTCCCGTAATAAGATAGCGGGAGAGGAACTGCTGATGAAATTATATCGGGAGGAAGGATTTCCGGTTACTATTGTGCGTCCCAGCCACACATACAGCGAACGGTCAGTGCCTCTCGGACTTCACGGAACGGGCGGCAGCTATCAGATAATTAAGCGGATGATGGAAGGGAAGAAAGTGATCATTCACGGGGACGGTACTTCTCTCTGGACGATGACGTATAATACAGATTTTGCTAAGGGTTTTATCGGACTTATGGGGAATATTCACGCTATCGGTGAGGCGGTGCAGATCACGAGTGATGAGACATTGACGTGGAATCAGATCTACCGGGCGATCGCGGATGCGCTTGGCGTGGAGTTGCGGGCATGTTATGTGTCCAGCGCGTTTCTTGCGACTTCCGCTCCGGAATCATGGGATTTGAGGGGCGCACTTTTGGGAGACAAATCCAACAGTGTGGTTTTTGACAATACCAAATTGAAGCGTTTGGTGCCGGATTATACTGCCACAGTGCGTTTTGATCAGGGCGTGCGCATGACAGTGGATTATGTGCTGAATCATCCCGAATGTCAGAGAGAAGATTTGGAGTTTGACAGATGGTGTGATCGCGTGATTGCGGCGCAGGAAGAGGCACTTGCGAAGGTAAAGAAAGAAGGTTAAAGCGATGCGGGAGATGGAATTTAAGATGGAACGTCCCGGATTGTTGAAAGAGGGAGATCATGTCACGGTGACGGAGGGCGTTCTGCCAAGCAATTACTATTATACGATTGATCCGTCCCTTGCCATGTCGGGCAATTTTCCGTTTAGAGAACGCATGCTGGAGCGGGAGGGTGTGGTGACGGAGGTCATCGAGAATGCCAGAGGCTTCTATGTGCGTGCGAGGTTCGGCGAGTAGCGGGAATGATTCATAATAAATGATGAAAAAATGACGGTAATGCACTTATAAAGTGTTTTCCGATATAAATGACACAGGAAAGAGAAAGGAAGGAATACAGTTATGTTAAAAAAGGTATCTACAGACAAAGCACCGGCGGCAATCGGACCCTATTCACAGGGGATTATTGCAGGAGATTTCCTGTTTGCTTCGGGACAGATTCCCATTGATCCGGCAACCGGAGATATCAAGGGGGACGATATCACACAGCAGGCGGAGCAGGTGATGAAAAATGTAGGAGCGATCCTGGCGGAAGCGGGAACAGACTATACGAAGGTAGTGAAAACTACGTGCTTTCTGGCGGAGATGGCTGATTTTGCCACTTTTAATGCGGTATATGAGAAGTATTTTACCGAGAAACCGGCGAGAAGTTGTGTTGCTGTAAAGCAGCTGCCTAAAGACGTACTCTGTGAAGTGGAAGTGCTGGCATATATAGGGTAGAGATATGAACAAAGACAATATTATCCTCATAGGCATGCCCGGAGCGGGCAAAAGTACTGTCGGCGTGGTGCTTGCCAAGAAATTGGGCTACGCTTTTGTGGATTCCGATCTGGTGATCCAGAGCAGAGAAGGCAAACTGTTACATGAAATCATAGAAGAGCAGGGGATAGAAGGTTTCTGGGCTGTGGAAGAGGAGACAAATGCTTCCATAGACGTGCACAGAACCGTAATCGCCACCGGCGGCAGTGCGGTGTACGGCAGCAGGGCGATGGAACATTTCAGACAGATCGGCACGGTCGTATATCTGAAGTTGTCTTGTGAGGCGATTGCCGACAGACTTGGTGATCTGAACGAACGCGGCGTAACGCTGCGGGAAGGTCAGACATTACCTGATCTTTACGCGGAACGTGCGCCTTTATATGAAAAATATGCCGACATTACGATAGACTGTGAGGAGCTGTCGATTCGGGAAGTTGTTGAATTTATCCACTCTTGCATAAAACTCACAAATTTGCAGAAAATAACCGTAAAATAAGCGGCAGTAAAGCCGGAAGTTTTACTGCCGTGAAGGAACGGACGGTGGGTTAAGATGGATTATTTCAATGCATTCTGGGTAGGCGGCCTGATCTGTGCGCTGGTGCAGATTTTGATGGAGAAAACGAAACTGCTGCCGGGGCGTATCATGGTGCTGCTTGTGTGTACAGGCGCTGTGATCAGCTTCTTCGGATGGTATGAGCCCTTTATGGAATATGCCGGGGCGGGAGCAAGCGTGCCGCTTCTCGGCTATGGCAATATTTTGATGAAGGGCGTTAAGGAAGCGGTATCTGAAAGCGGCTTTATCGGGCTGTTTCAGGGCGGCTTCAAGACAGGCGCGGTAGGGTGCTGCGCGGCCCTTGTCTTCGGATATCTGGCGAGCCTTGTCTTTAAGCCGAAGATGAAGAGATAAGAATACAAATACAAACACAAATAATAAGCCTTTACGTGGACAGGACACTGAATCTTATCCGCGTAAAGGCTTTTTTTAGGGGTCAATAAAAAATATTGGATATTTTGAAGACAATCGAAGATGCCTTTCGTTATAATAGATAGAGTCACTTGAGAAAGGGGGCAGATCACATTAACAGGGAAGAACAATTGTCAGCGCTGATTGATTCTTACCAACATCTTGTTTTTTCCATATGTTATAAAATGACATCGGATTATTTTGCCTCCGAGGACCTGACGCAGGAGACATTCCTGTCGGCTTACAGCCACCTCAAGGACTTTGACGGCAAATACGAAAAGGCATGGCTGTGCAGAATTGCGACGAACAAGTGTCTGGATTATCTGCAAAGCGCCGGAAGGAGGGTCATTCCTACGGAAGATGTGATGGTGAGCGATACAGGCACTTATGAGGGGGCACCGGAAAATGTCTGTCTGGAAGAGGAAGTGAAACAGACATTACTGGACAGATGTAAGTCATTAAAACCACCCTATGATGAGATCGCGAAGGCATATTATTATGATGAGATGGAGGTCTCGGAGATCGCAGCGCAAAGGGGCATGAAACTTAAGACAGTACAGACACAGATTTATCGTGCACGGGCGATGCTGCGCAGTCTGTACGGAAAGGAGAAGGGCGCATGATACATGATATTGAAGATGAAAAGAGAAAAATAAGGCGAAACCGAGGCGATGACTTCTCCGGAGGGCTGAGTGACGAGGCGCTTGCTGAACTGATCGGACAAGTGGAAGCACAGGAGATGATCCATGCGCCGAGGCAGCTTAAGGGCAATATTTTTGCTCAGATTCGGCGTGAAAGGCGCGCAACGAAGAAAAGACAGGTTTTCGCCTACCGGATTAAAGTGTTGGCCGCCATGACCGCAGCGTTAGCAGTACTGTTCCTGGTGCCGAACGATCTGGCGGGGAATATCGGCAGAGCATCTACGGAACACCAGACGGTAAATGAGGATTTTGAAAAGATGGCGGCAGAGCGGCAGAAGGACAAGGAAGACAACTGGGAGAAATACCTTGCCGAGCGTGAACGCGGCGGCGTAAGAGGATTTCTGGATGATATGAATGAGAGAGTGACACAGTTTGGAACGAGTCTGTACGAGAGTATAGGCAAAGGATCAGACAAGGAATAAAGGAATGCACTGATATTTAAGAGGAAACAACTGAAAACGGAGGTTTATAAAAATGCAGAGAAAGAAAAGCAGATTTTGGTCATTTATTTGGTCGCTCATGCCGGGAGCGGGTGAGATGTATTTAGGTTTTATGAAGATGGGGCTCAGTCTTATGCTTGGGTTTATGGGGCTGATTGCAGTGGTGGCTCTTACCAATCTGGGAGCATTGTCGGTTCTTCCGATTGTCATGTGGTTTTACAGCTTTTTCCATGCCAATAATTTGGCATCGCTGGACGATCAGACTTTTATGATGATGAAAGATCAGTATCTTTTCGGGATGGATAATATTAGCGATTTGGATCAGCTCAAAGCGAGGATGAACGGTAAAACCAAGAAGATTGCAGCGGTTGTCCTGATCGTGATCGGTGTGGTGATGCTGTGGCAGACGGTGTTTAGTCTGTTGTGCGAGTTCTTCGGATGGGATAATTATTATCTGAGCACCGTTTACTATTTCGTGCGGGACGATTTGCCGAGGATACTGATCGGAATAGCGGTAATCTGGTGGGGAATTGTGTTGATTCGCGGCAAGAAAGCAGATTTCGATGCGGGGGAGCGGAGACTTCCCGGTGATCAGGCGGATTCCGGTAACTTTGACAATATGAATTAATATGGCAGAGGAGGAAAGCAGTATGGAACAGAACACAGATATAAACTGCAATTCGGTAATGGGTGTGGAGAACGTAAGCGATCATAATTCAATTGAAGAAAGGGGCGTTAAGGAATGCCGGACGCGCCGGGTTGGCTCCGTGACATTCGGAATTACGCTTGTATGCTACGGTATCCTTTTTCTGATACACATTTTCCTGCCGACGCTGCGATATCATATGATATTCAGGTGCTGGCCCGTGATCTTTATTCTGCTGGGCGGTGAGATTCTGGTGGAAAACCGCAAATGCAATACGCAGGAGTGGAAGATGGTGTATGATTTTGCGGCAATACTTATGCTGGGAATCATGCTGCTGTTTGCGATGGTTATGGCAATATTTGATTTCGAGATGGCATATGAAATGGGTTACGGGACATTCGGTTTATTCTGATATTTATAATTTCTACAATTCTTCATATGCGATCCCTTTCTGGGAGAGGAACTGTCTGACGGACTTGTCCCAGAGGGCGTCAGGGCTTTTGTCCATAAGAAAGGTATGGAAGGCGGTACCGGTCACCAATGTAAGACCGGTGCCGTCATATTTTATGTTCAGCACGAAGGCTTTGACCTGCTTGGCCTCTACGTTTGTATCGCCTTTATCCAGGATGGAAGATACATATTTCGGAATCAGATGGAGCACGAAGCGAAAAGCCGAGGGCGTGCGGGTGCCCTTGATCAGATCAAAACAGATCGGGCGGATGTTCTTCCACTCTGAGAAATCATAGGGGCGGATCGTTTCATCTTCCCATTCTTGCGACGTATAGAATTCCTGATTCTGATGGCCGTCGATGAGAAAAGTGTTATAAGTACTGATGGAAGCCTCTTCTAACAGAAAAGAATCGAAAGCGTCACTTCCGAGCAGTTTTCCCATGAATTGTTTGATATTTGTTATTTTCAGTGCGATCATAAGTACTCCGTTTCTGAATTATGATTGTTTCGAATACAAATACTATACTATCAGATTCATCGCCGCGTCAAGGACAACGCCGGGAAAACGACGGTAAAATGTAAATTTATGTTTACATCTTATGGCATGGTATGTTATCATAAATAGTAATAAAAACTAGATGAAAGGGTTGCGGAGGCTTTATGAGTTATAAAATCGTAGTAGACAGTTGTTGTGAACTGCCGGGAAAATGTAAGAATGATGACAGATTTGAGCGTGTCCCGCTTGGATTGGAAGTGGGAGATGAGTTGATCTGGGATGATGAAAACTTTAATCAGAAGGAATTTCTGGAAAAGGTGGCGGCTTATCCGGAGTGCCCGAAATCCTCCTGCCCGTCTCCGGAGAAATTCATGGAGGCATATCACTGTGATGCGGACGAGGTTTATGTGGTGACACTGTCATCCCACCTCAGCGGAAGCTATAACAGCGCGGAGCTGGGTAAAAGCCTCTATCTGGAGAAATACGGAGAGAAGAAGATACACGTGGTGGATTCGGAATCCGCGAGCTGTGGTGAGACGCAGTTAGCCATACGGATTATGCGATATAAGGAAGCGGGATTGTCCTACGAGGAGACCGTGGAGAAGATCGAAGTCTTTAAACGCAAGATGAGAACATATTTCGTGCTGGATAATCTGGAGACACTGCGTAAGAACGGGCGGCTTACGGGAGTTAAGGCGCTTGTAGCTTCCACGCTGAGTATTAAGCCTGTTATGGTCGGCAATCTGGGAGTGATCGAGCAGAAGAGTCAGGCGATCGGCATCAACAAGGCACTTGCCAAGATGGCGGACTGCATCCTGTCGGATGTGCAGCACACAGAGACGAGGACTCTTATGATCACCCACTGTAATTGTCCCGAACGCGCGCAGTACATGCGTAGTCTGATGGAAAAGAAAGCTACTTTTAAGAATGTAGTAATCCTGGATACGGCAGGGGTCAGCACTATGTACGCCAATGACGGCGGCATTATCGTGACGCTGTAGGAATACCCTTGGTATTGTGCTCATAGTATTATACCTCGGCAGGCACAGCTAATGCCTGCCGAGGTATAGGTATGCATAATCGTTACTTCTATCATCACTATATCTAAATCTTATATATCTAAAATTTTTCGTAACTGTTCAGAACCCTGTTCTTCACAGTTACATTTTTCTGGTTTACATAACTAAAAATTCAATCGGTGATGTCGCCAGCGCGATCACGATCAGGATCTGTATGATCAGGATGGCAGGCATTCCGTACAGGAAATACCAATGTCTTGTCTTATGGTGAAACAGGTGCATACCGGCAATCGAACCGACGCTACCGCCGATCAGGGCGAGCACGAAGAGAGTGGACTCCGGAATACGCCATGCACGCTTCTTTGCCTTATATTTATCCAACCCCATCATGATGAAACTTATGAAATTAATAGCAACCAGATATATAATAATTAATGTAATTGCGTTCATAAGAATAAGAATGTCCTTTTTTGAAAGATGTAATATGGCTACAACAGGGTTATTTGACTGAATATGATATTATCATATCATACCGACTTGGAAAAAAAAAGCGGGTTGTGTGAAAAGGATATGTGCAAGGAGAAAAAAAGAGCAATATCTTCACTTCCTCAAACGAACCGCCTTTCTGTATTCGAGAGGCGTTTTCTGATGTTTTTTCTGAAATGCTCTGGTGAAATAGGAATGATTATGAAAACCGCAGTTTTCTGCAATATCAATCACCTTAGAGTCTGTTTCCGATAACTGCTTTGCCGCCAAATCCAGACGATAGTTCACCAGA
>CAMWMS010000034.1 GCA_947175435.1 uncultured Lachnospiraceae bacterium
TTATAAATGTAAATTTATCTGAAAGGATGTGTTTTTATGGCATATGATACATTGGTTAGAGAAGCGAAAGACCTTCCCGAAGAAATAATAGAGCAAGTAGTTGAATTTATGAGGTTTTTAAAATATACATCCAAAAAAGAACAGACAAAACATTTTACAAATAATACTATGACATTTCACAGATCGGTAAATCCATTAGCAGGTGAATTTATTTCTATTGCAGAGGATTTTGACGAAACACCAGAATGTTTTAAGGAGTATATTTAATGTATCTATTAGACACAAATGCTTTGTTATTCTTTTTATATGATAGTGAAAAACTTTCAAAAAAAGCATCAGAAGTAATTTACAGCAGTGATGAAAAAATCAGTGTAAGTATTGCTTCCATGTGGGAAATTGCGATTAAGTCATGTATTGGGAAACTGGAAATTAAAAGTCCAATTTCCAAGATTGCGGACACTTGTGAAAAAGAGCAATTAAATATTCTTTCTATAAAACCGTTTCATCTTGACGAAATAAGTCATCTTCCCCCAATTCATGGAGACCCATTTGACAGATTAATTATATCACAGGCGATTACAGAAAACTTAGTGATTATTACAAAAGATGGGATAATACCACAGTATAATGTCAAAGTTCTTTGGTAGGCAAAATGGGGGATTTTATGTATTCGCCGCACAGGCCGTCCGACAAAACGGTTCCTGTTTGGTTACTAAACTTTTTCAAACCTACAAGAAATCCCTGGCGTTTGTCAGGGATTTTTCATTTTACAGGAAAGCGTTCCGTATGAAAAAACTTCTTTGTTCTTGTGCGACAGCTTGGTTGTGGGTTATGATAATTTTAGAAGGAGGAAAGCAAATGAATGTATTGGTGATTAACGGAAGCCCTAAGGGGAAGAACAGCATTACTTATCAGACGATCCGTTTCCTGCAAAAACAGTTTCCACAGGATGAATTTGAGACGCTCCATGTGGGTGCGCAGATTCGGTTATTTGAACAGGACATGACGCAGGCGCGGGAGGCGGTAGCAAAGGCGGAGCTTATTTTATTCAGCTATCCTGTTTATACTTTTATCGCGCCGTCACAGCTTCATCGCTTTATAGAGTTGATGAAGCAGGAGCAGCTTGATGTGAAAGGTAAATATATGGTTCAGCTCACCACATCCAAGCATTTTTATGATATAACGGCTCACCGCTATGTGGAAGATAACTGCCGTGATATGGGCATGCGAGTGTTCAGGGGATTTTCGGCGGATATGGAAGATCTTTTGAAAGAGCAGGGACGCAGGGATGTGCTCAAATACTGGAAGTATATAAATTATATGATAGGAAGAGAGAAAGCTTCCGGCTCCGAAGCAGACAGAAAACTGACTGTGCATAATAAGGATGAAAAATACCGTGTTGTGATCGTGACGGACTGCGCTAAGGATAACGAGAAACTACGCCGTATGATCATTGATTTTAGGAAAGCATTTCCTTATGTGAGCCATGTAGTTAATTTGCGCGATTTTGAGTTTAAGGGAGGGTGTCTTGGCTGTTTCCACTGTGCTGTAGACGGAACATGCATTTATCAGGATGAATTTGACAGTTTTCTGCGGGAACGGATTCAACGCTCAGACAGCATTGTCTATGCTTTTTCCATCAAAGATCATTCCATGGGGTCCTTGTTTAAGACTTATGATGACAGACAGTTCTGTAACGGTCATCGTACAGTTACGATGGGGAAACCCACGGCGTATCTTGTGGACGGTGAGTTGAGCAGGGAAGAAAATCTGCGCATGATCATTGAGGCGAGAAGTCAGGTAGGAGGAAACTATCTCGCGGGAGTGGCAGTCAACGAAAACGGTGGGGAGAACGGAAGCAGAGATGAGATTCGCATCTGTGCGGATGATCTTGCCTATGCATTGGAAAATCAATTGATGGTGAATGAGAATTTCTACGGAATCGGAGGCATGAAGATTTTCCGCGACCTGATCTTTGAGATGCAGGGCATGATGAAGGCAGATCACCAATTTTATAAGAAACATCATTTCTACGACTTCCCGCAGAAGAAAATCGGGAAGATTATGATGATGCAGGCCGTCGGAGCATTGATGCGCATGCCGGTAGGCAAAAATCAGCTCCAGTCGAAGATGACGGAAGGGATGCTGATGCCGTATGAGAAACTGCTTAACGATCAGTAAAGACAGGAAACCATTCACCAAAGCGAGGATACGATCATGAAACAATACTGCAACTACATATTCGACCTATACGGCACACTGGTAGACATCCGCACCGATGAGACGGAACGGAAACTGTGGGAGCATTTGAGCCTGTTTTACGGTTATTACGGAGCACGGTATGAGGCAGAAGAACTGCATCAGGCTTATCTTACTTCGGTACAGGGTAAGGAGAAAGCGCTTAGTAAAGAGCATGCCGTACAGTATGCCCATGAGGCCTATCCCGAGATTCCGATCGAGGAAGTGTTTCAAGAACTGTATGAGACCAAAGAGGTCAGTCCGGATCGTCAGCTTATCATCCATACCGGACAGATGTTTCGGGCATATTCCACGAAATATATCCGTACCTACCACTATGCGAAAGAACTGCTTGCGGCGCTACGGGAGGCAGGCAGGGGCGTATATCTGCTCTCTAATGCGCAGCGTATTTTCACGGAGTATGAATTACATTATCTGGGGATTCATGATCTCTTCGACGGGATTCTGATCTCCTCCGATCACGGGTGCAGGAAGCCTGACGAGCGTTTTTACCGGATATTGTTTGAGCGATATGGGTTGCAGCCGGAGGAGTCGCTGATGATCGGCAACGACATGGAGACCGATATTGCGGGCGCGAAGCAGGTGGGCATGGACAGCTTCTATATTCATTCTGCCATATCGCCGCGGTCGCAGAAGTCGATTGAAGAAAAAGACAACAGGGCGGATTATGTTATGAGCCGGATGAATCTGCGCACATTGTGCAGCCGGCTTCTTGCCACTGACTGACGTATGGTGTAAAATAAATTTTAAGGCCGGTGAATTAAGATGGGCATGGGTATCAGCATATAATAACAGTAACATAACGCAGGTCTGCTTTTGACAGCGGACGGAAACGGAGGGTATGATGGATTTTTTTGACAGAATCGGCGAGACGATCACAACCAAAGGAAGAGAAGTGACGGATAAGGCGAAAGACTTGGCTGAGGTGGCGAATCTGAAAGGGCAGATTCATACCTGCGAGGATATTATCAGGAAACGCTATATCGAGATCGGCAAAATCTATTATGATAAACACGGCTCTACACCGGAGGAAGAGTATGAGGACGCGTGCAGAGATATCGAGAATGCCCAGAATACGATCGTGGATTTGGAAGCTAAGATCAGGGAGATCAAAGGTATATAGCGCTGAAATTATATTCTATAAGAAATCAAGCGGCAGGATTTATGGTTTATTAAAAAAGGCAGGTACAGAATTCGTATAGAGTCTGTACCTGCCGTCTTTTTACTGTGCCTCAGGCTGCGGCTGTTCCGCAGCCTGTTGTGCGGCTGCCTGCGCGGCCGCCTGCGCCGCTGCTGCTGCGGCAGCGTTACGCTGTTCTATCTCCGCCCGCTGTCCGTTTACGATCGCTTCCCAATCAGGATTCGCGAAGAACTCCGCGTTGTGAGGACACATATTGGTCTGCGGCGTCGGTGCGGGTGCGGGAATAACGGAGCCGTCTTCGCCGACGACGGGCTCTTCCGGTGTCTCAGGCTGTGCCATTGCAGAACCGGAACCGCTCTGCAGGGAGACATCTTCAATCGGTGTAAGTTCCAGCACGCCCTCTACCTTGAACGGACATCCTTCACATGCGGGCAGGCTGCTGTATGTGCAGACCTGACCGGCATAATGTACGTCGCAGGTTTCTGTGGGCACGGTTCCCTCGGCAAAGTATTCTGAGCGGAGAGTGCCGCTGCATAACCCGTCAATCGGCAGTTTGCCGGAGCGGGAGCATACTGTGGCAGTCACGATGCCGGAAGGTACATTGAACGGTTCGTTAGGCAGTTCTTCATGGATCTTAGACATGACGGTACGCCACAGCTTCTTGGCAAGATTCTTTTCATCTCCTGTAAGTTTAACGTTATTATCAAATCCGGCCCAGGTAGTTGCCGTATAATAGGGCGTATAGCCGGAGAACCACACATCGTTGTAGTCCGAGGTCGTACCGGTTTTGCCGGCCATTGCCATGTCGCTGAAATGCACGGAGCCTCCGGTTCCCACCGTGACCACGTCCACCATGGCATTAGTCAGCAGGAATGCAGTAGTTTCCTTAATTACCTGTCTGGACTGAGGCATTGTATTGTCCAGGATGATATTGCCGTCGTGGTCAAGTACCTTCGTGTACAGCTTGGGTTTGATGTAAGTGCCGCCGTTGGCAATACATGCATAGGCAGCGTTTAACTCTTCGTTTGTAACGCCGTTGGTAATACCGCCCAACGCCAGCGCCTGCTGGATATCGGAATATACCTTTCCGTTGATCTCTTTGCGTTCTTCCAATGTGGTAAAGCCGAAGTTCGTCAGATAGTCATAACCGAGCTGCGGCGTGATCTGTGTCAGCGTCTTGACGGCGACGATGTTCATGGATTGCGCGATACCTTCCCTAAGTGAAGAGAGTCCACGGTAAGTTTCGCCGTACCAGTTCGCTACAGGGCGTCCGTCCGCATAATTAAATGGTGCGTCGTTCATCACTGTGGCAAGAGTAAGTCCGGCGCTGTCAAAAGCCGGCGCATAGGTCGATACGACCTTAAAGGTGGAACCGGGCTGTCTGGTGGTGTCTGTTGCACGGTTCAGCGTCCGGCTTCCCGATTTGGCACCGCGTCCGCCTTCCATGGCAACGATATAGCCGGTGCTCTGGTCTTCCACAACAATGGATACCTGCGGCTGGGGTGTTAAGCTGATGGTTTCGCCGAATACCTCATCACCGGATCCCATAACGGCTTCCTTGTATAATTCGATATCCTGATATGCTTCTTCCTGAGAGGTATAGATCAGGTTATAGGACTTGGAACGGTTATCTCTCCAGAAGGTACGGAACATTTCCGTGCTGTGGTTTTCCCGGTCGCCGTTACTTTTCTCTATGGTCAGTTCATAATTCAGATACCATTTCGTATTGGCGGGGAAGTTGGTCTCATCCGCAAAAGTCTCGTCGCAGATCCGCTGGATCTTCGGATCCTGCGTGGAATAAATCTTCAGACCGCCGCTGTAGAGCAGTGTAAATGCCTGGGTTTCATTGTATCCGGCAGCAATCAGATCTTCCAGAACATCTTCCGTCAGTGCATCTACGAAGTATGTATTGACGGCGGAATCCTCATTTTCGGAATCGGCGATCTGGATGCGGGAATATACGTCATCCGCCATCGCCTCATCATACTGCTCCTGCGAAATATAGCCTTCCTCTTTCATGTCTTTCAGCACTTTTTCACGACGCTTTGCGTTCTCGTCTGGATGCGTGATCGGATTATATCTGGAAGGATTCTGGGTGATTCCTGCGATAACAGCGCACTCCGACAAGGTCAGATCGCTGACGGACTTGTTGAAATAGCGCATGGAAGCAGCCTGAACGCCCAGTGTGTTCTGCCCTAAATTAATGGTGTTCATATAGTTGATCAGGATAGAGTCCTTATCCATGACTTTCTCAAGTTCCAGAGCCAGATACTGTTCCTGTATCTTACGCTTTAACCGCTCGGCAAAAGAATCCTCGCTGGTCCAGTTAGTGAAGACATTATTCTTGAGAAGCTGCTGCGTGATCGTGCTGGCACCCTCTGTAAAATCGCCGCCTTTTAATTTATTTACGATACCCACTTTAGCGGCACGGATGATGCCCTTGATATCGATGCCGTTATGGTCATAAAAACGGGCATCTTCCACGGCTACGAAGGCATTCTGAAGATCCTTGGGAACCATGTCGATGGAAACGGGGATTCGATTGGAATTCGTAGATACCAGCTTCGCAATCTGTCTGCCTTCTATATCATATGCAAAAGTGGAAAAACCTGTGGGTGTAACGTCGATATTGCCGATGTCCGGGGCCGTGGCGAGTACGCCTTTGAAGATACCGATACCGGCGCTGACGCCGATGATCCCCACACCGATTATAGCGACCAGGCATAACTGGATAAAGGCAAATCCGATTTTTCTTGCCCACTTGGTGGATGTAGCGTGAAGTGCCTGCTGTTTCTTGCGGACACCTTTTTTTCCATAATTCATGATACTCCTCCTTAGGTTGATAGTCCCCCTCAATGGACACATAATACCTTGCAATGCGATCAGGCTTAAGAATGCCTGGCAAATTTAATATGCAAAAAGGTACTATAAACCTATCATGCATTATAGCAAAGTTTTCGGGCTAAATAAAGGGTTTTTCTTCCATATTAAGAATTGTTTACGATTCTGTGCAGTTTTATACATGGGACGAGTTGATGCTCATGGGGTGTCGGGGACGGACGCTCAGAGGGAAGGCAATATCTACGGAGCCGCGCTTTCGCTCCGTTCCGAGCGTAACAGACACTAAGCTCGTGAGTTGCGGGGCAACTCATAACCTCGCTAAGTGCTGACGCTCTCCAAGGGGCTCCTTAAGATATTGTCTTCCCTCTGAGCTGGTTTGTTGGATACCCGTGAGTGAGGGGGAGATTTTACCTAAGGTTGCTGTATTGAAAGGCTGTATTGGCGAACTGTTGCTTGACGCTTTGTTGTTTGACGTAGTAGTATTAAAAAGTGGGCAGGCTCAGACTTGAGTCTGGCTGCGTATAAGAACAACATAATATGGATTGATGTATTATAAACGGAGTGTACAAAGATATCATATGGAAAACGGGCATGGTTTTGAGCCATATAAGATTATAGAATATGGGGGCACTGGGGAAATCGAGGAGAAAAAATCTCGTTTTATCGCTCATGCTGCGGCGGTAAGTACCGAGGAGGAAGCGCTGGCTTTTATTGAAGGAAAGAAAAAGCAGTTCTGGGATGCGCGGCATAACTGTTATGCCTATATTCTCGGAGAACAGGCGCAGACGATGCGATTCTCCGATGACGGGGAACCTACGGGAACGGCGGGAAGGCCGATCCTTGAGGTGCTTATGGGTTCGGGAATCCGGAATATTGTGGTGGTGGTGACCAGATATTTCGGCGGTACACTTCTGGGAACAGGCGGGCTTGTGCGGGCCTATACGAAGGCGGCGCAGGCAGGGATCGCGGCAAGCGACGTACGCGAGATGTGCTATGGGTATGAGATGACCATCGTGACAGATTATAATGGTATCGGTAAGATACAGTATTTGTTAGCGCAAAGGGGCATACCGATGGGGGAATCCGATTATGCCGAGCAGGTGACTGTGCGGGTGAAGATTCCCTACGAAGAAAAAAACGCCGTGATGAATGAGATCACGGAAGCGACAGCAGGTAAGGTTAAGATCACGGTTGGGGAGCCAGCTTATTATAAAAAGGAATGACGATTATGAGTGAAATCAGGGAAGAATTGAAGGAACCGCAGGTTGGAGCGGGACAGGCAGCAGGTGCAGGACAGGAATCCAATGCGGGCAGAGAGACAGATGCAAGGCAGAAACGGGAGGTCTTCGAGAGTTATGAGGACTTCGGCAGGGAGGAGATACTTGAGCTTCTGCACAAAGGGCAGTATACCAGACTAAGACAGGTCGTTCAGGAATTAAACGATGCGGATATCGCAGATTATATAGAGGAGATGGATGAGGAAGAGATCGTGAAAATCTTCCGAATCCTGCCCAAAGATATGGCGGCAAGCGTGTTCTCTTATCTGGAGATCGAACTGCAGCAGTCTGTCATTACGTCTCTTTCCGATAAGGATGCGGGTCACATCATTGATAACATGATGTCCGATGATGCGAAGGAATTGATGGAGGAGATGCCTGCCAATGTGGTGAAAAGGCTGATTGCCAACACCAGTGCCGACACCCGCAAAGCAATCAATCACCTGATGCGCTATCCGGAGGATTCCGCTGGAAGCATCATGACCGTGGAGTATGTAGACTTAAAGGAAAATTATACTGTGCGTGAAGCCATCGAGCGGATTCGCAAGGTCGGGCTGGACAGTGAGACCATCAATATCTGCTATGTGCTGGATAACCAGAGGACGCTGGTGGGTACCGTCGCGCTTCGGTATCTGCTGCTCAGTGATGCGGATGCGGTGATCGGGGATATGATGCATCGGAATGTGATATCCCTACATACCCTGATGGATCAGGAAGAAGTTGCCAGAATGTTCAAGAAATATGAATTTACGGCAATGCCCGTGGTGGATAATGAGGACAGACTGGTGGGTATCATCACCGTGGATGATGTTGTGGATATTCTGGAAGAGGAGACAACAGAGGATATCGAGAAGATGGCGGCTGTGATGCCATCTGACAAGCCATATTTGAAGACTACAGTATTCGATGCCTATAAGAAAAGGATTCCATGGCTGCTATTGTTGATGATCTCAGCCACTTTTACGGGCAGTATCATAACTTCTTTTGAAAATGCCCTCAGTAGATATGTTGTCTTGACTGCATTTATACCGATGCTGATGGATACCGGCGGTAATGCGGGCGGACAGGCCAGCGCCATCATTATCCGCGGACTATCGCTTGACGAGATCGAATTCGGCGACTGGTTTACGGTGGTATGGAAGGAAATCCGGACGGCGGCGCTGTGCGGCCTGACATTGGCGCTCTGTAATTTTGCAAGATTGCTGTTGTTTGATAAAGTAACTGTTGCGGTGGCATTCGTCGTCTGCTTCACGCTTCTGGTGGCGGTTATCGTGGCGAAGATCGTCGGTTCTACGCTGCCTATGCTGGCCAAGAGAATCGGAATGGACCCGGCAGTTATGGCAAGTCCGTTCATCACGACGATCGTGGATGCTATTTCACTGCTGATCTATTTCAGAGTGGCTACGATCGTGCTCGGATTATAGGGAGATTAGATTTTATGGCTGATTTCTTTACGGATTTACTGGACGGATTTTTGAATCCGTCCTTTTTAGAGAAGGTACGGGATAAATTTCATTATGAAGCAACGCAGAGCAGTGAGCTTCAGGCGGTAGCAGAGCAGATGCTTCCTCTGATGCGCGAGGAGGCGTTCTGGGAGAGAAATATATCTTCTCTGCAAAAATCATCAGGAACAGAATATGAGGATGTCGTAATGTCTCTCGGGGCCGGAATAGATTCCCTGCAGGATCATTACAGCAGTCAGGGAATGCTGTCGAGAAGTTATATGCTGGAGGTGCTGGCAAGTGAGCTTCTGCTGCAGGGTTACGGAGCCTACAACCGTTACGTCGAAAAGAATACCGACCGACATGTGGCAAGGTATCATTTCCTCGGCAGTGAAGATTCCTTTCCGCTTTCGATGCTCCCCCGACTGTTAGATATATCGGACGGCCGGATCATCTGCAATGAGGGTTACTGCATGTTACCTAAAAAGAGCGTGGCATTTGTGGCGGAGCTGACGCAGGATGAGAAAGTACACTGTGAGGGAGTCTGTGTCGGATGTAACCGGAGACAGTGCCCGAACAGAATTGCCGGAAATCATTCCGATCAGAGCCTGTTAGCGCGTATGGCGGATCTGCCTTTGACCTATGGGTATGGCCGAATTTTCGGGAAAATATAAGAGTGATTTGTGTAATAGTGCTGACCGTGCTATTGACATCAAATATAAATGTGATATACTTTGATAAAAATCGAATATGTAACATACAGGTGTCAAAACAGCGTAAGAAGTGCGTGAACGCTGGTTTTGGTGAAAAGGGAAACAGGTGCAAATCCTGTACGAACTCGTCACCGTAATTAGGGAGCAGAAGCCAATATGTCACTGGGAAACCGGGAAGGCGGCGGATGCGATGATCTATAAGCCGGGAGACCTGCCTGAATGTTGTACGGAAACGTTTGTTTCAGACCACGAGTAACTGGTTGTACGTTTGAACTTGCAGAAGCGCAGTTGTTTATGAAGTGTATGCTGTAGGTTTGTTTTGTGCATAAATCCTTTACCGTTTTAGGAACTCAACGGCAGAGGATTTTTTATTTCACGGAAAATTATGTTCTATGAAACAAAACAGATGCACAATAATCTGCAAAGATATGTTGATACATGTCTTTGCTCAGTCGGTGTTTTTCGTGCGCTCAAAAATCGTTTCTTACACCTTTACATATTTGGTTCATACATCAAAATAGTTGATGACTGAATAAGTCAATCAAAAGGAGGAGACATGAAGAAACGATTAACAGCAGTATTGATGGCTGCGCTCATGGGCACATTGTGCATGACCGGATGTGGAAACGATTCGGAACCGGCAGCGGCCCCGCAGGAAGAAGTTACAGAACAACCGGAAGAGGAGGCAGAGGCACCGGAAACACCGGAAGCGGAAGATGAGGCTGTCAGCGATCAGGAGGCTGCCGATGAAGTTGCGGCTTTGATCGACGCGATCTATGTGCAGCAGAGGACAGAGAATACGGACGAGCAGTGTGCCCAGGCTAAGGCTGCATGGGATGCACTGACAGATGCCCAGAAAGAACTGGTGGAAGGTGAAAATGCCGATTCGGATTATTTCGGCAGGGACACAGGAGATGCTTCCAAAGATGATCCCCGTAACCAGGATGACATCGGGGAGAATGAAATTCTGGTAGTCAGTTTCGGGACTTCCTTTAACGGAAGCCGCGTCGATGATATCAAAGGCATCGAAGATGCGATACAGGAGGCGAATCCGGATTGGGCTGTAAGAAGGGCTTTTACGGCGCAGATCATTATCAATCACGTGCAGGCGCGCGACAATGAATTTATTGACAATATGGACCAGGCATTAGAACGTGCAGTGGCAAACGGCGTGAAGAATCTGGTGATACAACCAACCCATCTGATGCATGGTGCAGAGTATGATGAGCTGATAGAGGCTGTGGAGGCATACAGGGATCAGTTTGATTCGGTCAAAGTTGCAGAGCCGCTTCTGGGTGAAGTCGGTACGGATGCGGCAGTGATCAATGCCGACAAAGAAGCGGTGGCAAAGGCGCTTACACAGGCGGCAGTACAGGATGCAGGTTATGACAGTCTGGAAGCGGCTAAGGAAGATGGTACGGCATATGTATTTCTGGGACACGGCACATCCCACACTGCGAAGGTGTCATACAGCCAGATGCAGTCACAGATGGGAGAGCTGGGCTACGATAACGTGTTTATCGGTACGGTAGAGGGCGAGCCGGAAGAAACCGCCTGCGAAGCGGTCATAGATGCGGTTGCACAGGCCGGCTATAAGAAGGTGATCTTACGTCCACTTATGGTCGTGGCAGGTGACCATGCCAATAATGATATGGCTGGCGAAGACGAGGATTCATGGATCAGCACGTTTAAGGCTTCCGGTAATTTTGACAGTGTGGATACACAGATCGTCGGCCTTGGCTCTATTGAAGCCATTAAGCAGATTTATGTGGAACATACCGCGGCAGCTTTAGAAACAGATAGTGAAGCAAATTCCGATCAGGCAGCAGGACTGCCTGACGGAACATACACGGCAGACTTTAAAACAGACAGCAGTATGTTTCGTGTAAGCGAAGCCTGTGACGGCAAGGGCACATTGACGGTCCGAAACGGTGAGATGACGATCCATATTTCACTCGGCTCCAAGAAAATCGTAAATCTTTATCCCGGACTTGCAGAAGATGCCGGGAAAGAAGGTGCGCAGCTTCTTATGCCGACAGAAGATACGGTTACATACAGCGACGGCATGACGGAGGAGGTTTATGGATTTGACGTGCCTGTTCCGGCATTGGATACGGAATTTGATCTGGCGCTGATCGGGACGAAGGAGAAGTGGTATGACCATAAGGTCAGCGTTTCAGATCCGGTGCCGGCAGGGAAGGAAGCACAGGCGGACGGCGGGACAGAGGACATCGTTGCTTTGCAGGACGGCACTTACAGTATGGAGATCACCTTTGAGGGCGGCAGCGGTAAAGCACAGATCTTATCCCCCGTTACGGTCACAGTAACAGGCAAAAAGGCCACGGCGACAGTGCAGTGGAATAGTCCGAATTATGATTATATGCTGGTGGACGGCGATAAATATCTGCCGGTCAATACAACGGGAGATTCCGTTTTCGAGATACCAGTCAAGCGTTTTGATGAACCGATGGCAGTTATCGGCGATACCGTTGCGATGAGTAAGCCGCATGAGGTGGAGTATACGCTGACATTTCATTCGGATAAGGTGAAATAATACTCAGCCGTGCAGCAAGCATACAGAATAAAGGCCAACGATCACGGATAGGTGGGAACAGGATGAAAAAGAGAAATAGACGTGTCATGATATGGCCGATTTTCATAGGGCTGTTGATTTTATATGGCTGTGGCACTCCGTCTTCCAGTTATAAGCCGGAACCGGAGACGCAGGCGGAGACAGAAGCAGATTCCGCGGACGGGGCGGAATCCAATCTGATCCATGATCACAGCATGGAACTCGAATATGCCGAGAACTTCACGGTAGATTACTATGTGGGCGGATATACTTTGCTTACGACGACCATGGACGGAGCACGGTTTTTGATCGTGCCGGAAGGTAAGGAGACACCGGAGAACTTAGAAATAGGAGGTCGGGAAGAAGCAGATAAAGACGTGGTAGTGCTGAAACGTCCGATCAAGGATATATATCTGGTGGCATCTTCGGCAATGGATATGTTCGATGCATTGAACGGTCTGGATGCGATCACTTTTTCGGGACAAAAGGCAGACGGCTGGTACATAGAAGCGGCAAGAGAAGCAATGGAAAAAGGCGATCTTCTCTATGCGGGCAAATACAACAAACCGGACTATGAGCTGATCGTCTCAGGGAACTGTTCCCTTGCCATAGAAAATATGATGATCTCCCACGCTCCTGAGGTAGTGGAGAAGCTGGAGGATTTCGGAATCCCTGCCATGATCGAGTATTCCAGTTATGAGGCTCACCCCTTAGGCAGAGTGGAGTGGGTGAAATTCTACGGTGCGCTTCTCGGAAAGGAAGAGGAAGCGGAGAGGATATTTAATGCACAGGCGGCGGTTCTTAATAAGGTGAGCGGTGCTGACCGGACTGATCAAACGGTAGCTTTCTTTTTTATTACGTCAAATGGGCTGGTACAGGTGCGGCAGTCCTCCGACTATGTCCCGAAAATGATAGAGATTGCAGGCGGAAAATATGTTTTTGAGAACTTAGGCGATCCTGAGACAAGGCGCTCTACTATGAATATGCAGGTGGAGGAGTTTTATGCCGGCGCAAAAGATGCGGATTTCCTGATCTACAACAGTTCCATCGACGGTGGGGTTGCAAGTGTGGAAGCGCTTCTGGATAAATGTGAAGCCTTGGCGGATTTTAAGGCCGTGAAAGAAGGAAATGTCTGGTGTACAACAAACGATATGTATCAGCAGTCTCTCTCCATCGGGTATCTGATTGAGGATATCCATGGGATGATACGGGGTGAGACCGAGGATATGCATTATCTCTTTCACCTGGAATAGAGACAGGCTGCATACGCCCGAAGCAGCACTAAGAGAAAGGCAGCGTAATTTATATGCGTGAAAACAGGAAATACAGATATATTGCAGCCTTTATTTTACTTATCCTCTGTACCGTGTTCTTTTTTATCCTGAATGTATGTATCGGGAGTGTCACAATTGCGCTGTCGGATATCGTAAGGACACTGACCGGCAGAGTGAGCAACGAGACATTTACGAGGATTTTGTGGGATATCCGGCTTCCGAGGGCGGTGGCTGTTCTGATTCTCGGCGGGGCGCTTGCGCGTGCGGGATATCTTTTGCAGACTTTTTTCGGTAATCCGATTGCGGGACCGTTTGTGCTCGGAATTTCTTCGGGAGCTAAAATGGTGGTGGCGCTTATGATGGTCTTCCTTATGGGGCGGTCAGTCAGGGTGACATCGGCGGATATGATCCTTGGGGCGTTTATCGGGGCGATGGTGTCCATGGGATTCGTGCTTTTGATGTCGCGCAGGGTAAACAGCATGGCAATGTTAGTCGTCAGCGGCGTCATGATCGGCTACATCTGTTCGGCGATTACGGAACTGGTCGTAACTTTTGCTAATGATGCGGATATTGTAAATCTTCACAACTGGTCGCGGGGGAGCTTTTCCGGGATGACGTGGGAGAATGTTAAGGTTATGTCGGTGGTGGTAGCTGTAGTATTTATCGTGGTGTTTCTGATGTCAAAACCACTCGGCGCCTATCAGATGGGAGACGCATATGCTCGGAATGTGGGAGTGAACCTTAGGCTTTTGCGGGTGTGCATCGTGATTTTTTCCAGTATTTTATCAGCCTGTATCGTGGCGTTTGCAGGGCCGATCTCCTTTGTCGGTATTGCGGTGCCGCACTTGGCCAAGAAGCTCCTTAACTCGACGGAACCGATTCGGATGATACCTGCCTGCTTTCTGGGCGGAAGTGTTTTCTGTCTGTTTTGTGATCTGCTGGCAAGGATGATGCTTGCGCCGACAGAACTGAGTATCAGCACGGTGACGGCTGTTTTCGGGGCACCGGTAGTGCTTTGGATCATAACGAAGCGTAAGAAAACTCATATGTAGACGGGATGAGAACATGACAAATTACTATTTTTCTACGAAAAAGATGTGTGTGGGGCATGATAATAAGCCGCTGATACGGGAAATGGAGATTGAATTGCAAAAAGGGGAGATCCTAAGCCTGATCGGACCTAACGGAGCAGGGAAATCTACGGTTCTAAAGAGCATTGCGGGACAGCTTAAGCTGATCGGAGGAACGGTATATATCGGGGGCGATGTTTTATCCGGGATGAAAGCGGGTGAACTGGCCAAGAAAATGTCAGTGGTATTTACGGAGAAGATCAAGGCGGAAATGAAAAGCTGTCGGGATGTGGTGGCGACAGGGCGGTATCCTTATACCGGATGGTTCGGAATATTGTCAGGAGAGGATGAACGAATCGTCTATGAGGTGATGGAGCTTACCCATGTCGCGGATATAGGAGAACAGGATTTTAACAGGATCAGTGACGGGCAGAAGCAGAGGGTAATGCTGGCGCGGGCAATCTGTCAGGAGCCGGAGATCGTGATACTGGATGAACCTACTTCTTATCTGGACGTCAAATACAAACTGGAATTTCTATCCATATTGCAGGAAATGCGGGATAAGAAAGGGCTTACCGTTATCATGTCGCTGCATGAACTGGAACTCGCAAGGATCGTTTCCGATAAGATACTTTGTCTGAAAGGGGAATATACGGAGCGGTTCGGTACGCCGGAGGAGGTATTCGAATCGGATTTTATAGAGCGGCTGTTTGATATCAGGGAAGAGGAATTTGCGGCAAACGGGAAGCTGCTTGCTTATATCAGGCAGATCGGGAAAATTTAGAATGGAGTAAATTGTATGGCAAAAGTCATTATGGTGCAGGGAACCATGTCCGGCGCGGGAAAGAGTCTTCTTGTGGCAGGATTGTGCAGGATCATGAAACGGGACGGCTATCGGACGGCACCCTTTAAATCACAGAATATGGCGCTTAATTCTTTTATTACGGAAGAGGGACTGGAAATGGGGAGGGCGCAGGTCATGCAGGCGGAGGCGGCAGGGATCAGGCCGGCAGTCTGTATGAATCCGATTCTGCTAAAGCCGACGGATCATATCGGTTCGCAGGTGATCGTCAATGGGTGTGTGATCGGGAACATGAGTGCGAGAGAATACTTTTCTTATAAGAAGAAACTGATTCCCGATATCAGGAATGCATTCCGCAAGCTGGAGGAATCGGCGGATATCATTGTCATTGAAGGAGCGGGGAGCCCGGCGGAGATCAACCTGCGGGAAAATGATATCGTCAACATGGGCATGGCGGATATGGTGGACGCACCGGTGCTTCTCGTGGGCGATATCGACAGGGGCGGCGTATTTGCACAGCTTCTGGGGACTTTGATGCTGCTTTCGGAGGAGGAAAAGAAAAGGGTAAAAGGGCTTGTCATCAATAAGTTCAGGGGTGACAAGACTTTGCTTGATCCGGGGATTGAGATATTGCAGGCAAAAGGCGGCATTCCGGTAAGCGGCGTGATTCCGTATATGGATATCGCTTTGGAAGATGAAGACAGTCTGACAGCGCGCTTCGACAGAAGTGAGAGGGGTATTATTGATATAGCGGTCATCCGTTATCCGAGGATATCCAATTTCACGGATTTTAATATATTTGAGCAGATACCGGGAGTGTCTGTACGTTACGTGGATTCGGTGATGAAGCTGGGTACTCCGGACATGATCTTCTTGCCCGGCAGCAAGAATACGATGAGTGATCTGCAATGGATGCGTGGGAGCGGATTGGAGAGAGCCGTTATGAAAATGGCGGGAAAGATTCCGATCTGCGGTATATGCGGAGGCTATCAGATGTTGGGCAGACAGATTTCCGATCCGGAGGGAGTGGAGTCCGGCGGCACGGTAGACGGAATGGGACTGCTTCCCGTTACAACGCAGCTGCAGGATGAAAAGGTACGGCGGCAGATGCAGGGTACAATCGACAGGACAGAGGGGATATTCTCTGTGCTTTCGGGACTTAGCTTTGAAGGATATGAGATCCATATGGGGAGAACTACGCAGACAGGCGGGGAGCAGGTTTTCTGCTGCGGAGGAAATGATGTGTACGGCACCTATATCCATGGCATATTTGATAAAGGTGAGACGGCGTCGGCACTGGTCAAGGCGCTGGCAAAGAATAAGGGTGTTGATGTAAAGGGCGGCAGCTGCATGGAGAATGCAGTGTGTACGGATTACAGGACTTTTAAGGAACAACAGTACGATAAACTGGCGGATATTATGTCTGCATATCTGAACATGGAGGAGATATATGGAATGCTTCGGGAAGCATGTCTGTGACGGAGATGAGAGAAGGACTTATGACAATGGAAGCAAAAGCCGTTGCAGGAGAGAATTATTGTCAGAATATACGATAGATACGCCTGATGAGAAAATCTATGGCAAGGTGTTGCAGAACTGGGATGGGATTGCGAAACCCCTTGACGGAATGGGAAGATTTGAAACCATCACTGCGAGGATCGGTGCGATTATGGGGACGGATGAGATTGATCTTACGAAAAAAGCGGTCATTATCATGTGTGCGGATAACGGAATCGTAGAAGAGGGAATCAGCCAGTCGGGGCAGGAGGTTACTGCGGCGGTGGCAAAGCAGATGGGGAAAAGCCTGTCTTGTGTGGGAAGAATGGCGGTTTCTATCGGTGCAGACACGATTCCTATAGATATCGGCATGAATCATCAAGCTCCCATTCAGGGAGTGCTTGACCGTAAAATCCGCTGTGGGACAAGGAATTTCAAGAAAGAGCCCGCCATGACCGAGGAGGAGACGGTTCGGGCCATTATGACGGGGATAGAGGCGGTGGCAGTCTGTAGAGATGAAGGATACCGCATTCTTGCCACAGGGGAGATGGGAATCGGCAATACGACCACAAGCAGCGCGGTGGTAGCAGCGTTACTACAATGCGATGTGGACACCGTAACCGGGAGAGGCGCGGGACTTAGTGATGAGAAGCTTGTGCATAAGCGACAGATCATTGCAGAAGCCATCGAAAAATATGAGCTTGCCGGAGCAGATCCTTTTCGGATTCTGATGACGGTAGGGGGATTGGATATTGCGGGACTTGCAGGGGTATGCATCGGTGGCGCGCTTTACCATATTCCCATCGTGTTGGACGGCGTGATCAGCATGACGGCGGCGCTTCTTGCCGATCGGATCGTGCCGGGGACGGCAGAGTATCTGATCGCCTCCCATAAGGGTAAGGAGCCGGCGGCCGAAGTGCTTATGAAGGAGTTAGGTGCAGAGCCTGTCATAGACGGTAAGATGGCGTTGGGTGAGGGCACGGGAGCAGTCATGATGATGGCGCTTATTGATATGGCGTTGTGCATCTATCACGGAAGGACTTTGTTTGCGGATATCCGGGTGGAGCAGTATGAGAGGTATTTCGGATGATGGTGTTGGTGATCGGAGGGAGCGGGAGCGGGAAGTCTGCGTATGCGGAGAAAGCGGCGGATTCCTTTTTTAAAGAAAATAATGTGGATGCTCTGTCAGCTCCGCGAAGCGACATGACGGGAAGTATGAAAAAATATTATCTCGCGACCATGCAGATCCTTGATGAAGAGGGACGTAAGAAGGTCGAAAGACACAGAAGGTTAAGAGACGGAAAAGGATTTGTTACGATAGAGCAGCCCACGGATATCTGCAGGGCGATTGACCGGATGGAAACAGGAGAGAGAACTGTTCTCCTGGAGTGTATTTCCAATCTTGCGGCAAATGAGATGTTCTCTGGAGAAGAAGCCGTGGCGGAGAAGGAAGTTGTCGACAAGATCATAAGTGAAATTGAAGTATTGCAAAGAGGGACAACACATTTTGTTGTAGTGAGCAACAATGTGTTTGAGGATGGAATCAATTATGAGGAAACTACTATGGCATACATTCGAGTTATGGGAGCCGTGAATCGGGAACTTGCCGCGATGGCGGATCGGGTTGTGGAAGTGGTGGCAGGAATTCCGATTATGATAAAGGAGCAGGAATAGGAAAAGGCCGAGGTTGAAAGAAAAGCGTTTTCAACTATTGATTTGAGTCAGATAAAGGAAACGGATGGGCTGAAAAATGAGATTGGTGATAGGCGGATATGCGCAGGGGAAATTAGATTATGTGCTTGAAAAGTATCATCTGCGGGAAAATATGGTGTGGGACGGTCATCTGCCGGCAGATGAGGCAGGACAGGCAGGTACGGTGGTCATTAATCATCTGCACCACTGGGTAAAACGGCGTATTTTGGAGGGTGGATGTCCGGAAGAGGAAATTCTGTCATTTGCAGGGAAGTTTAGCGACTGCATTATGATCAGTGATGAGATCGGAAACGGAATCGTACCGGTCGATCCCGCGGAGAGGGAATACAGAGAACGTATGGGAAGGATTCTTATACGGCTTGCGGACATGGCGGAAGGGGTAGAACGGGTTATATGCGGAATCGGACAGACCATCAAGTGACATTAGTGTTTATACGGCATGGGGCGACAAAGGCGAATAAGGAACACAGATATTTAGGGAGAACGGATGAGGGACTTTCGGAGGAAGGGATCGGGGAGTTATTATCCTATCAAAGACAGAGCAGCTATCCGAATGTTGACTGTCTGTTTACCAGTCCCATGAAAAGATGTCTGGAAACGGCACGTATTCTCTATCCGAATCTGCATCCGGCAGTGATCCCTGAGTGGGCGGAAACAGATTTCGGACAATTTGAATATAAGAGTTATGAAGAGTTAAAGGGCGATCCGCTATATCAGGCGTGGATTGACAGCGGCGGCGCACTGCCCTTTCCGGGCGGGGAGAGCCGGGAGGAGTTTATTGCACGATGTAACAAAGGCTTTCTCAAGATGTGCGATGAGTTGCGTCGGGAAGAATCTGCGACGGCAGGGATTATTGTCCACGGCGGCACGATCATGGCACTGCTTAGTAAGTATTGTGGCGGCGATTATTACGATTATCAGGTGGGAAACGGCGGCGGATACATATGCCGGATGAAAGGATGGGGAGAAGGAACAATATGCGATACCACATTATTGCATTTTTTGCCGGATTCCTGTTAGACATGGTTTTCGGCGATCCTTATTTTCTGCCGCATCCGGTCAGACTTATCGGGAAACTGATAGCCGGAACGGAAAAGATGTTGCGGGGAAGTGAAGCCAAAAAGGCGGCGAAAATAGGGCAGAGCAAAAGCAGAAAGGCGGCCGGGGTATGTCAGGGAATCATACTCGTGGCGGTTGTAATTATCTGTGTTGAACTGATTGTGTCGGGTCTCTTATCGGCGGCGTACCTGCTGCACCCGTACATGGGAATGGCGCTGGAAATGCTTATGACATATCAGATTCTTGCGGGCAAATGCCTGAAGGTCGAGAGTATGAAAGTTTATCAATGCCTGAAAGCGGGAGATTTGGAAAAAGCAAGAGCGGCAGTTTCCATGATCGTAGGCAGAGATACGGATTGTCTGGACGAGGATGGGATAGCGAAGGCAGCGATAGAGACCGTGGCGGAGAATACTTCTGACGGGGTGATTGCGCCGATGCTGTATCTGGCTCTCGGTGGTCCCGTACTCGGTTTTTTCTATAAAGCAGTCAATACGATGGATTCCATGATCGGATATAAGAATGAAACTTATTTATATTTTGGCAGGGCAGCGGCGAAGCTGGATGATTTTGTAAATTTCATTCCGGCGAGGATCAGCGCTTATCTGATGATTGCCGTGGTGTTTCTCATGGGTGGGAATTCTATAGGGAAATGTTTTGGGAAAAACAGCGATTCATCAGATTGCTATTCTGCAAGAAGAGCGTTTACCGTCTATCGAAGAGACCGCAGGAAACACGCAAGTCCGAATTCCGCCCAGACAGAGTCGGTGTGTGCCGGGGCGCTTGGTATCAGGCTTGCAGGCGATGCAGTCTATTTTGGTAAAAGGGTGTCAAAGCCATATATCGGGGAGGCGCTTCGTAAGGTGGAATATGAGGATATCAGGCGTGCCAACAGGCTGATGTACGGGACGGCGTGGCTGTGCGAAATCTTGTGCCTTGGCGGGATGATCTTATGCAGTTGTATTCTATACGGAGGCTCCTTATGGCAATGATTCATGGCGGTGATATTTACAGGAACTATGTGAAATCGGACTTTTCGGTCAATATAAATCCGCTTGGGATACCGGAAGCGGTGAAGGAGGCGATTTGCAACGCGGTTGCGATGTGCGGCAGATATCCTGACCCGGAAGCGGAAGCGTTAAGGAGGGCTGTCGTGGCAATGCTGGCGGTGCCGGAAGAATATCTTCTTTTCGGAAACGGTGCATCGGAACTTTTTATGGCTATCGTGCATGCTATCAAACCGAAGAAGACAGTGATACCGGTTCCCTCTTTTTATGGATATGAATATGCGGCGGGAGCTGTAGGCGGAGAGATTATATATTATGAGATGAGGCGGGAAGACGCTTTTGGTCTGACGCAGGATTTCTATTCGGTACTGTCTAAGGACGTGGAGCTTACTTTTCTTGCCAATCCCAATAATCCTACAGGAAAGCTTATGAGTAAGGAAGCGGTCGTAAAAATATTGGAATATTGCAAAGACCGGGGAATCTATGTTGTGCTGGATGAGTGTTTTATTGAATTTTGCGGCCGGAAAACATCTATGATTTCGGAGAGTGCACGGTTTGACAACTTGATTCTTGTCCGGGCATTTACAAAGATTTTCTCGATTCCCGGTGTCCGTCTGGGGTATCTGGTGTGC
>CAMWMS010000035.1 GCA_947175435.1 uncultured Lachnospiraceae bacterium
CTTCCTGTATAACGCGTACTGCTGCAACTGGTTTCCCAGCCCGCCCATCGCCCTGACAATCAACATAACCGCTACCTCTTGTGAAAATGATACAGCCACAGATATAAATGCGGGAAAGCACGAAATATCACAGCCTTCACGCGATATCCTACAGACAACTTCTCGTATGCCCTCGATATCTTCATCGCTTCTTCCAGATTCTCATGGCATATCCCGATATATTTCTCATAATCGCGCCTGTCCGCCGCATCAAGCATGGCAATTTTTCCTGCGGTGAGCATGATTCCCACGATCCATAACGCTGTAACCTGCGGGTCCAGACTTGCATCCATACGTAAGATCTCTTCCCGCGCAAGCTGCCAACAGGTGATCTGATCCATATATCGCGGTGTAAACTTCCTGTTGATCGCCCCCGTCGGATTCTGATAGTATCCGTAACCGGCATACTCCGTCTCCACGATCCGATTAATATAAGGCAACATCTGCACCAGAAACAGCATGTCCTCCCCGATCGTGAGCTGTTCCCGAAAACGCACTTTCTCCATGATCTCCCTGCGGTAAAGCTTGCTCCAACACCGACTGTTGCCGCGAAGGAGCTCCTGCCGTAGGTATGCCCCGGCATCATACGTTTCAGTCTGTACTACCGACACTTTGGCGCTCCGTGCGCACATTCCCGTTACATCTTTTGGCTTCACTTCCGCCGTCCGCTTATCTGATTCCGGCACACCTGCCTCCGACGCCGTCATGCCCTGCACCCTTGAACCTGCCGCCTGCTTCCACTCCTCCTCACTCCTCCACAGGAAAAAACCACAACCGGCAACATCGCTCTGTGTCCCGATCATACAATCATACAGCATCTTAACCATATCGGGCCGAATCCTGTCATCCGCATCCACAAAGGTGACAAATACCCCCTCTGCTGCCTCTATTCCTGCATTGCGCGCTGCGGAGACTCCTCTGTCATCCAGCGTCAATGTGCGTATATTATGATAGACCGTCTGCAGACTGTCACACACCGCAGAAGTCCGGTCGGTGGAACCGTCATTGACTATAATAACTTCCAGATTCCTATAGGTTTGATTTTCGATACTGTCAATGCAATCAGCTAAATAATCCTGTCCATTATAGACCGGAACGATTACACTGATCAGCGGTTCATTACTTTTCAACCCAATCTCCGTTCCGCCGCCCTCAATCAGCGGCACAAATTGACTCATATACGGCAAGAAGCCGCTTCATATTATCTTCTATGGAGAACTCACTTTCTGCTTTGCTGCGCGCATTCTCACCCAGCCTTCGACACAGTTCAGGTTCTGCGAGGAGTCTGCACAGACCTTCTTCAAGCGTCTGCGTATCCTGTGGCTTGGCAAAAAGTCCTGTCTCCCCTTCTATAATCATATCGGGAATCCCACCGGTCATCGATGCCACAATCCCGCATGCATGAGCCATAGCCTCTAAGATAGACACCGATTGTCCCTCAAAATAGGACGGCATAACGAAAATATCACACTCCTGCAGAAGTTTCTGCTTGGCCGGACCACTGACCCAGCCGAGGTCCGTCACGCACTCCTTAAGCAGCCCCGCCCGCGACTTTAGCTCCTCATCTTCCCATATGCCACCGAGATACAGATGCACGTCCGGGTATTTCTCCCGCAGTTTCGGCATAATCGCAAGCAACTCTCCGATTCCCTTTGCCTTACATAGTCTTCCCAGAAATAATATCTTGCGGACTCCGTACTGCTTCTCGCCGGCCGCAGGAATCCGTATGGCATCCGGTAATACCGTAATCCGCTCCGCTCCGATGATCGCACCAAAGAAATCTTTCCATGCCGTACCCAGCACGAGAAAAGCGTCTCCCATGGAGAGAACCTTCTTGACCCGCCGCCTGCCGCCAGCGCCTAACTCTTTCCCGTAGAATTCCGGAAAGTTACCGCCGTGCTGGTGAATAACGATCTTCTTATGGAATATTCCTGCTGTCCGTACAAAGACGGACTTGCGGTAATAACTGGAATCCGAAGCCATATTGACATGCACGATGTCATATCCCGGAAGCAGTATGATAAACCGAAAATACGCTTTCGCGGCACAGGCTAACTTCGCCCACTTAGACCCTTCCACCATCGTGCCGATGTAATACAGATCGATCAGCTTATCCAGTCCGGCCTCATAATAATTATTCACTACGCCGGAGATTCCGCCATGGACACTTCTGTCGGGACCGATCATCAATACTTTGAATTTATCTTTCCCCATCATATAAGCCTTTCCCGTCACTTCGAGCCTTTTCCCGTCAGAACCACCCAAATTGTCCGAAATAATATCTTGATGTCCAATCCCAGCGTCCAATTATCTATATATTCCAAATCAAGCTTCACTACCTCGTCAAAGTTCACGATCTCGCTGCGCCCGCTGATCTGCCATAATCCGGTAAGCCCCGGCGTCATACTGATACGCCTTCTGTAATGGGAATTATACTGTTCGAACTCACCCTCCGTGGGCGGTCTCGTCCCCACCAGACTCATATCGCCTTTCACGATATTCAGGAACTGCGGCAGCTCGTCAATGCTTGTCTTACGGATAAATTTACCCACCTTCGTGATCCGCGGATCGTTGTCCATCTTAAACATCAATCCCTGCATCTCATTCTGCGCTTCCAGCTCCTTCTTGCGCTCCTCCGCATCCGTATACATAGAACGGAATTTATAGATCTTAAAACGTCTGCCATTCTTACCGATCCGGGTCTGTGCAAAGAAAATCGGCCCCGGCGAATCCACGCGTATGGCAATCGCCACAAAAGGCGTGACTACTGCTGTCAACACGCATCCCACCAGGCCGCCGACAATATCGATCAGCCGTTTGACCGCCATGCGTCTGTAGTCAAAATGATTGATCGAATATGTCACCACCGTATAGCCCGCGAAGCTGCCCACTCTGACTTCTTTCTGGGGACGCTCGATGATATCGATGTTGTAATGACAAGCAATCCCCATGGATTCCAGATCATAGATGATATGCTTTACATATTCTTTGTCTTCTTCCGGCAGATTGATGAACACTTCGTCAAGCGGAATCTGTCTCGCCAGATCAAGCACATCCTGTCCGTCAGCATTTACCCTGACCCCATCTATCATCACGCCTTTGCGGTCCGCATCCACGCATGCAAGCGCAACGATCTCATAATTGATATCCATGGATGCTTTCAGCCTGGATACTGTCTTGTTAAGCACGGAATCCTTGGTAATAATCATGATTTTTACAATGTTGGACTTGGCGGTAAAGTAGACGCGCAACGCCTTCTTCATCCCGATCCTTACACCCCATACTACAAGAACGTCCATCACCGCAAAATATCCCATGACAAGACGTGAAATACTTGCGCTTCGCTGCAGCATAAATAAAAATGCAAGAATCGCCAGTTCCATAAAAATATTAAATTTGATGACCGCTACGAACTCAACGAGGATTCCCCGCTTCAGGAACTCTCTGTTCCAGTCAAACAGAAAGCTGTAGACCGTACAGAACAACAGAAGACAGATGAATACCAGAAAATGAAGCTCCGGCTCATCCACCCATCTGAACTTATGAAAACGTATTAAAATTGCAATAATATATGAGACGGCAATACTGACCAGATCCGTGAAGAGCAGCCAGTAGCCTTCTATCACTTTCATTTTACGGTTCATTCTGATCCCTCAGGCATATTCTGCTTATTTGTAAAAACAATATATCAATTTAGAATACCATTTTTCGGGAAATAATTCAATCACTAACGAACCTCTGTATTTTTACCCTTTTCAAAGTTTTCAACATAATACTCTGAATATTTTGCAAGCTCCTTCGAGTATTCTTTCCCAAGTTCTTCCAACAATGTCTGCTCCCCCGAGAAAAGATTTGTCCCAAATCCAAGTCGCTCCCCTTCTATTTCCACATTCAAAGAGGCTAAAATCGTCGGAAAATAATCTAACGTATTAAACTCCCTGTTTTTCACATATGATACATTCAGTCCTTCCGGCAAATTCAGGAAACAATTATATGTTCTTCTGGCATAGTCATCTATATCATCCCAAAAGTCAGGTGCCATGGAGATATGATCTCCGATCAAAATTACCGTTGTATTCTCATACCATTCCTGCGTTTGTATCCACGAAACGAACTCGCTGACCTGCCTGTCCGAACAGGCAATTGCATTCGCATATGGTTGTGTATACTGACTTTCACATAATTCACAAATATATCCTTCCGGATGGTGCGTATCTATTGTCAACATCGTATAATTGAATAATTCCCCGGAATTTCCCAATTTATCTAACTCAGTCTTGGCAATGGCAAAAAGTTTAGCATCCTCATATCCCCAGAATTCATGATAATCCTGTGGAATGTACCCTTGTTCTTTTGCATAAAGATAATCCTGAATATGATAATTTCCATGCTTCTCATAAAAAAGCTTTCGCCCGCCAAATTCCGCTTCCGAACCACACAGAAAATAATTGGAATATCCTTCTGATTCTAAAATATCTCCTAAAGTAATAAGCCCAGGAAGAAATTGCGCATACTCTGACATAGAATTACCTGCTATCATAGATTTAAACGGAACCCCTGATGAAGTCCCGACAATTGCCCCCATTGTAAACTCACATCCCCGGCACACGATTCCGCCGCCCAACTGATCGCTACCGGAAAAACTGACATTGTTTTGGGCAAGCTTGGTCAATTGCGGAATATAATTAATCGGTTTGCCCCCTCCCACATCCTTGGAAGCATAAGTAGTCTCCATAGATTCCAGATAAATCAGAATCAAATTTCTTTTGTTTTCCGGGAATTCAAGCATAGCACTTTCCGGAATAATATACTGTTCTTCAAAGATCGTCGTCTTATTACTGATGTTGTGTAAATACTCAAATACTCCTATATCTTCTGCATTTATATAGCATATATAACAATAGCCCGCAATCATTCCCCAAAAATATATTTTATAAAACCGCTTCCATATTTTTTTATTTTCTCCAACGTGCAGTCTTGTTTTCAAATTAAAAAAAACAACAGAAAATGAGAAGCTCAAATTATTTCCGAAACATTTCAGCAACCAGTAGATGCCCGTGATCACCAGAGTTCCTCCGATTGTCCGCGGTAAACAACTGGTAAAATAAGAATGCACAATTTCACTGTTGGTTCCATTCATCGGAGTATGCATCTGAAACATAATCGTAGAAAAATTCACGTCTTCCCATGCAGTGTTTACCCAGCCAACCGAATTCACCAAAAGCAATACAATAAACGTAATAATTAATATAAGTACAGAGTCTGCTTTAACTACTTTGCTTTTCTTATGCTTCATCTTAGTTCTGCTCCGTATTATCCTGAAAATCTTTTGAACTTTCAACTTTAAATGAAACGCTGATGTACTTTCTTCCGATTTCCTCTAAATAAGGTGTCAGCCACGCAATCGTCATAGAAATCACCAGATATTTTGTAAAGAACGGAAAGCTCTGAAACGCGGACATGTCTACTCCGTCTATCCCTAGTACATATATGACAATACACTGGGATACCAGTACATTTATCAGAACCAATATAGCATACTCTATAATGCTTTCCGGTACACCCCACTCTAATCTGTCATTTCTTTTGTGGCGAATGACCAGTGAAATACATGCGGGAAAAAATAATGCAATAAAACTCATTCTATGTCCTCCTTTAGTTCCTCAGGGTTGATATTGTCCGTATAAATGCCTCTAACACCCTTATTCAAAAAAATCTTTGCCTCTTCAGCATTGTTCAAAGTATGCACATATACGTCCCTGTCATATCGTTTTGCTATTTCAAGAATTACATCCTCGGCACGTTCATATGGCATTGTAATCACATCAACATCGTGCTCTACGCTCCATCTGCATATTTCCGTAAACTGTTCAGGTGTTCCATCCCAATACTGGTACATTGTAAAAATAAATGATCTGAAAGGATACACCTCCATTACCGCGTCATACATTGAAGGATTATAGATCTGTATAACCAGCCTGTCCAGCACCTCCGGCGCGCCGCATTCTTCCGCCGCCCGAACCATAATCGTAAATTGCTTTATTACATTCTCCCAATCCGGATACTTCGTATCCGTTACGATCCAGATGTCCGGATGCTCCTGCATGAGCAAGCATAAGTCCTGAAATGATAATGGCGTATATTTTCCTTTTATAGGGTTTGATAAGAATTGCTCCTGTGTCGGTATATTATCCGAGGAAACACCTTCTTGTATCGGCTGATCCCAATCATGCCGCAAAACCACTTTATTATCGCTTGTAATCTCCAAGTCTACTTCAAATGTTCTGTACCCTCTTTCATAATTCGTCAAAAACGCCTCAAGGCAGCCTGTATATATACTGCCTTCAACGGCGCCAAAAGAATGTCCTATCTCCGTGCTGCCTTCCCATAAATTATGCTTACCGGAATTTACCACACCGTTATATATCATTAATGTAAGTCCAAGGAATCCGGCACATATCCAGATCAATATAACCAAATAGCTTTTCCAGATAAAAATATGCTGTTTTCTTTTTCCTATCCTCACATGCCATTCAAAAGAAAAGCCATCCTTATTGCATGCGATATAAAAAAAATAAAACAGCGCAAAAGCTGCAAATATAAGAATAAATTTTAATAAGTATTCTCCATGATCAATAAAACCAGATTGCAAATCATACAACAATATTTTCCAAGACTCAGGAAGCTGTCGGTTTAACCACAAAACAATAATTTCACATACCATCAATAAGAACAGCATCCTACTGACAACAATCGCCGTTCTCCTTACTATATTGTTCTTCATAACTTCTTTTCATCCCTTCAGCGGCAATAAAAGCTTTAGATTCTAATCAATAGATTATAACAAACTTCCTACTTTTCATCAACAAAATGTCCCTTCCGTTTCCAGCTTCCCCGCCTTCACATCTGTCAGCAGATAATACCCCATCATCATAAGCAGGAAGTTCCTGCCGATATAGACCGAGATCAGATGCGCCTCAACCACGTTATAGACCGCCAGGATGGTAAACAGTAAGAGTCCGCAGGCATCTTTTTTCTTCCAAAGCTTCCATAGAAGTGCAAGCTGGGCAATGACATAGATCACTCCCGGCACAACGCCATAGCGATAGAACAGCTTCACCCACCCCATATCGAAGTAATATTTCATATTGTTCGGTTCGGAAAAAGCTGACCAGGTATGGATCATGCCGTCATTCTTCTCTGAGTCCGTAAGGGACACGATCCTGCCGCTAATATGCCGGTCGATCCGCCCCAATGTCACGATATGCTTATTATCCCGCGGATTCAGATAGTAAAATTCGTTCCACTGGGCATCCCGCACTCTCTGTGCACACACTGCCGCGTCTACGGAGAAACCGATACATAACGCAAGCACAAGCAGTCCGCACACATAGATAAGGGCTTTTTCACGCAGTATTTTACAATAACTGAGTATGCACGCTCCCACCAAAAATCCGGTCACGATCAGCATGCCCGTTTTAGATTCCGTCAGCATATAGACTCCCACATTGAGCAACATGATAAACAGATACATATACCATTTCATCCGGTTAAAATAGACATATACTCCCATCACCACCAGCATTAGGAACATGCACGACAGAGCGTTGGGATGCCCCATACCCAGCGTATAACGGGTCTCCTCCGCCGCTTCCTGACCGATATAACGTGTCGTCTCTGCGGATTCATGCCCAAATGCCTGTGTCAGACTGATTTCTCCGTATATGCCAGTCACGGATAGCACAATGATAATCAGACAGCCAAGCAGCGTCACCTGAAATGTATATTTCAACATCTGTCTGAGCGGTATATCTTTACATGCCGCCACGAAGGTCACGATACGGATCAGATCGTTAGCCCCCGTAACCCGATAGGACACGAACGCTACCGCTTCCAACAGGATAATAGCGCACCACTGTTTCTTATCATAATCCGTCAGCAGCAGCTTGCAGGCAAAGATCAGAAAAGTGATCTGGAACAGCCGTCCTTCGATCGGATTAATATAATTGCTTTTATCAATGATCACAATCAGAAGCTCAATGGTCAGTCCGATGTAAAAGAGAAGCCACGGGAATTTACCTGACTTTATTCTACGATATAATTCCATTCACAGTCTCCCCTTTCTTCTATTCTATATACTATATACAGCGATGCAGTATGCGCGCCGTTGCGCCATGTGCCCTGCGCAGACACTTCTTGACGGTCAGTTTCGTTTTCTTCCATGCAACCACTGCTCCGCTTACCTCAGGAGCAATAAGAAAATCATATTCATCCTGATGTTCCCGCAGATATGCCGGATAGCTCTCATCTATGGGGACACGGATAAACTTCGCATTTCTGCCGAAAATATCCTCGCCGCACAACAATCTGTCTACCGCGTCATTCAGATAACTTGATTTATTGTACTCCTGATGAGCCGCCGCCTGCACTTTTACTCCGATGCGCTTCGCCACATCACGCTCGCCGTCACCACCCATGTAGCCGAAATGCCAGCCACCGTCAGCCACACGTACACTGCGCGGATCTTCCGGCGATACTTCACGCAAATACACGATCCCCTCCGAAGGCAGTGCAGCGAAGCTGCAGATCTTACTTCCCAGCCATTTCTTCTGTTCCACTCCGGGGAATTCTCCGGTGATGGACAGCAAATTGCCCGATATTTCCTCAATATTCAGGAAACAATAGAACATTCTCTGTGCCAGATGATAGATCTTTCCCGGATCAAAATTCTGCAGAATCTCCGATAAAACCCGCGGATTCGGTATCTCATCCACGTCGCTGAATATCACGATATCATCAGGCTTACAGTCCGTCATTCCGCGAATCAGTCCGTTTTTCTGGAACTTATCCCGCTCATGGGTCGTCACACCTTCTAAGGGAGAATCATCCACCGCCACGTAAATAATCTTGTCCTTAAACTCTGCAAACATATCCCTGTGTTTCGCGAAGATCATTTCTTTCGGTTCTCCGGAAAAAGTCACCGTGGCTTCCTCCAGCACGAACTTATCCACATAAGGAGCCATAATCTGCATTCTGAGTTTTAGAATATCCAGTTCGTTAAAAAAGGGTATACAATCATATATCATGTGTTATTTTATCCTATTCTGTCTGCATTACATCTGCTATGCATGGAATATTATATCTACATTATATATTTCTGCCGTTATTTCACATGTCCTGTTTTGAAGCCTGCCATCTACGCCAGAACAGAAAGGGTCTGAGAATATCCTTAGTCTTTCTACAAACAACTTTCCACGGACTTATGAATCTCGGGTACTGTTCGTTCCTGCCGCGCCACTTATGGAAGATAAAGGGCTTCTCCACATCCATGATTTCCGGAATCATATGCTCATGTCCGAAGTATTTGGCCACTTCGATGGGCGCAAACCGCATACCCGCGTCCTCGATCACGTTCTTGTATTTACAGCACAGGAAGACATCCTCATTATAATCTCCCTCTATATTCTTTTCCCACTTCAAGTTCGCCTGCTTCGGGAAATCCAGCAACCGCTTGCTTCGGATGGAAACACTGTTACCCACACGACAGATCTGTCCCTTCGCGTCACGATAAGAATAGTCGTTTTCCGGAAGTGGCCACGGGGAACCGATATAGTCATAATCCAGGAACTCCTCCCGCCAGCTTTCCGGGTGTACCACAAAACCATCCGCATGAACCAACAGCATATAATCCGTATGAATATGTTCGCCCAGCTCATACACCGCTTTGTAGTTAAACTTATCGATATTATCCAGCTTGGAAGTATGGGAATATCGTATGGACCGCGGCAGCGTAAGCGGCTTCCTGTGGGTAACCAGTACCGCATCGCCAAACTCGATCTGTCTCATGCTGTATTTCATCGCCTTGATAGTTTCATAGATATTCACACTAGCCATTGCCACCAGTGTGACATTCGGCAGTTTCAATTTATCGGCCATGTCACTTCCCCCATTCTTGCTCAACCTGCGAATTTGTAAGCCAAGACGCTAACAGCGTCGGCACAAATTTGCGATTGAAAAATCAGAGATTTTTCAATCTAATTCACCACCTTCACACTATCCTTATGATAATACCGTGTCACTGCCAGATTAAGCCAATTTTCCGCATCCTCTGACATATCCTGAAAATCAAAAAGCGCCGGGGCAGCGGAATAGGGACTCACCTCCACATCCATAATCGTATCATCCGTATAGATCCGATACCGTTCCATCGCTTCCACGTAGTAAGTCTGCGCCTCCCCGTTGACCAATGACCGCACCGCCGATACACTCGTATAAGTGTTCTTATCCGCCGTGCAGACCCACATTATAAGTACCAATAGGAGACACACCGCTGTCATTCTGTTCCCTGCTTTTTCTAAGAAATACCCGAACAGTTCCCCTGCCGTCATCTGATCCGCTTTATTCGTAACACTCTCTGAACCTTTCTCCCGCATTGCGGCCCGGGCCGCCTGCTCCTCTCTGTGCGCAAAGTACCCGAGCCAGTAAGCGCTCACCATAATCAGGCACAGATAATATACCATCTGAATAATATTATCTACTCTGGACATTCCCACCATACCGACCGCATAGAGCGTCGGTGTAAACATGGCTGATAACACGCAGAAAGCCCCTGCCGTCACCCATACGGGATGATCAAAAGATCTCTCTGATTTCTTCACGAGCTTCCACATAACAGGCAAAAGCAATAACCAAACGAGAATCACAAACACTGATGTCCAGCGAATGATGAATACCACGCTATAATAAAAGGAAAGCAGAATCGACATCACCGCCGGATATCCCACATCCATATCCATGCTGCCCCGTTTGGCATTGCCCGGTGCCATCGTGTTGATCAAAAATCCGATACTGCCCGTAACAAAAGGAATCGCGGCCGCAACAATTTTCTTACGATTCATCACTACCGCATAGATAACCAGAAGCGCCATGACGATCTCCGCCTGCAGCCCCGTCACCAGATTGCCGCCCCCCACAATCACCGCCAGCACTGACGCGATTCCGCATAGAAGCGCTTCCTTCGTTCTGTCCTGCGCCCACAGGCCTGCTGAGAGTGCCGTCAGCGTGAAGAACCATAAGGACTCCATCAAAATATAATGGGTAGAGCCGTTATACCAGTAGATTCCCTCGAAAGGCGCTTCTATCACCTGATAGAATGCAAAGAGCATCATAAACATGATAAAACTGCCGCCCGTTCTGTCAATTCTCAGCCATCTGTACAGAATATGCCTCCCGAGTACGTAAGTTGATACCGCAAACATCCCGATCATCAGAATCGGAACCACGTAAGCGAGCTCATAATGAAAGTTCATGGGGCAAAGTGCCATCAGGAAACAGGATATATAAGTTCCCTGCCATTCCTGATAGAATTCCATGTTCTGCTTCCATGCCGTCCGGATTGACTGCCCAAGAGAGCCTGTTGCCACCCATGTATCATGCACCTGTTTTCCGTAATCATAGTCATCGATGCACATCACATTATATCTGCCCAGCAGCAGAAGGGGAATGAGCGACAGAACCAGCAGGATTCCCGCATATATTGTCATCCGCTTCATGGGAATCCGATCAATGCGCACCGAGATCCTGCCGCATATGCTCTGCAGAGAGCCCGTAAACCTGATATACATGTTGTTTTCCTTCTTATTTTCTGTACTGCTCATCCGATCTATATCCTTTTTCCGTTACTTTTCGGGAATTGTCTATCTGTTCGGGCGTTACTGCCAAAGTTTTCTTAATCTTCTCGCCACGCCTCTTGCAATCTTACACAGATACGCTTTCTTATATATATATTGTGCATGCAGTTTCGCAAACGTCAGCCGCACTCCTGTCAGCTTCACATTGACCGCCGCATATTTCTTCGATGTCCGCTTATACTCCGCCAGCTCTCTCTTACACTCCTCGGCCGTATACACCCTGCCCCTGCGGTCCATATAATGCCAGCCCGCATAAATATTCTGCTCCGACGCCCAGTAACCGTCGGATACATTATGTCTCGCCCAGTATTTCGGCGCTAAGATATACTGCACCGTATCACTGGTAAACGCAGGAAAATACGCAAAAGAAGAATTCGCCAGCAACAGATATTTTGCATTCTTCAACACACTGTAATCTTTCGCCAGATCAAAATTATAAGCGGGTATACCCGGCAGAAACTTTCCCGCCTCCTTCACATCATTGGTGATGATCATAAACTCCATGTCGGGATTGATCCTGCGCATCTGCTTCATGCCCATAATCCAGTATTTCTTCCGCAGATACAATTCCGGCGAGCCCATATAATCGCTACAGCGAAGATGCAGAATGCAGAGATTGTCCCGGCTGTATTCTTTGCAGTCATACTCCGGCTTGACCGCAAGCCATTTCTTAATCTCCTCTTTGTGGGAAATAAAATAATCCTCCGCCTGAAGATTGCCGTAGATCAGCGTACCGTCTTCAATATCATACAGCTTCGCATCGGCATCCGTCACATACACGCCATGCGTCAGGTCATGCTTGGAGTTTCCAGCATAAAGTCTGGTTTCTTTCTCGTAGAAAACCTTCTTATAATCTTCCTTGGAAGATGGCACTCCCATATCCAGATCCATAAAATAAAGTCCGCAGTCGCTGTGCATATTATTGGCAAAATGCTCCGGATCAAGCACACTGAACTGATACCCCTTATCCAGAGCAATGCATCTGGTCGTAATATAGAAAAACAACTGGTTTCCGAGTCCGAAACCTTCCTGTACCTCAATTCCTAGCATGATAATGTCGTCTCCGTTATCTTCTCGTCTTCTACCTTATAGATCACATCACACTTAGCGATCGTGTTGAGTCTGTGGGCAATAATCACCATGGTCTTCCTGCCATGGAAGCTGTTAATGGCATCCATAACCGCTTTTTCCGTATCGTTATCCAGTGCGGAAGTTGCTTCATCGAAGACCAGAATCTCCGGATTATGGTAGAGTGCTCTGGCGATGCCCAGGCGCTGTCTCTGTCCGCCTGATATTCTGACACCCCTGTCACCTATAGTCGTATCCAGCCCTTCCGGAAGTTCTTCCACGAATTCCTTAAGTTGCGCCTCCTCCAGCACTTCCCAAATCCGTTTATCATCGATCCGATCCGCATCGATACCGAAGGCGATATTGTCCCTGATGGATTCGTCGATCAGATAGATGGACTGCGGAATATAGCCGATCTTGGCAAGCCACGCGGGATAATTGTCAAAAATATCCATCCCGTCACAGGTAATCTTTCCCGCCTGCACATGCAGAAGCCCCAGCAGAATATCCACGATCGTGGACTTGCCCGCACCGGACGGTCCCATGATCCCCACGGACTGTCCTTTCTTCACTTCCATATGCGCGTCTGTAAATATATTTTTGTCCGTGTTCGGATAAGCGTAGGTGATATGATCTAACACGATCTTATCCTGCAGCTCCAGCTTCGGAAGTTCCGGCTGCTTATCACCGGTAAGCCCGGTCACGCTTCCGTTCACGTCTTTCTTCATGTTCTCGTTCAGATTATCATACAGATAATCCAGACAGGGTTGCGAATACGCGATTTCCGACAGGTATGTGTTGATGCGGTTGATGCCGGGCAGCATACGGACCGCCGCCATGGCGAAAACCGTCAACTGCGGAACCAGCACGGTCACATCGCCACCCCGCATCATATACAGCAGCATAAACAGAAACATCGCTGCCATAAAGATCGTCTCGATCAGAAGTCTCGGCAGGTTATTAAACACCGCATAATTTCTCGCCACGTTTGCACCGACGGCACCGCTCTCATAATAATTGCGCACGAAGAACTCTTCTCTGTGCAGCACTTTCACATCCTTCAACCCATAGATCGACTGAATCCGCCACTTGGCGATACGCGACTGTATCGTCTGATTCTTGTGTCCGATTCTGTTAAGGCGCGGCTTTAACTGCTTCGTAATGATCAGGGTCAGTCCTAAGAAGATCACTACAATAAAGAGACACATAAGCGGGCTGTTCACTACCAACACAATACACAGCGAAACCGCAACTACGATCTCCGTAATCATCTGTATCATCACAAGAATCAACTGAAAAGCATTTGGAATATCACTGTCTGTCAACCGGAATACCGTCGGAATATCCGCTCCCAGATAATCCTCATACGGACGGTTTAAGAATTCCCGCATCACGCGGCTGATCATACGATTCCGGTTCCGCGTCACGAAAGTGTTCTGTACATAAGTCAGGAACAGCAGATAGGCGTTCTTAAACACATACAGCACGATCAACACAATGAGCATATACATAATCAGCTCTTTGCTTGTCTGAATGTGCAGCATTTCCGCTACTTCGCGCACCGGCTCTTTCTCCATGATGGCTTCCGGGTCCATAATTGCCGTCACTACCGGCAGGAGCATGGATACGCCCAGTGTTTCCAGCAAGCCGCCGATCAGGATTAGCACCGCCAGACCGACCAGCTGCTTCTTTTGCTTTTGATCAAACAGATACCCTACTTTGTGAAGCAGAGTAACTTTCTTCCCTGTCTGCTCACTGTCTCTATGACTATCTTCTCCAACTGCCTGTTTACTCATGTATCGTTAATTCCTTTCGTACTATCGCATGCCGCCCGTTCCTTCTTTTTCTTCGACCCCTCACGCGACTGTCATTATCTACGGCAGATCACTTGTTGGTACGCGCTGCATATCTTGCCTGTAGATATCAGTACAATCCCAGCCGTTCAGCCATCGGTCGGGCGCAAGTACTGTCTTATGGGGATTCCTGCATAGGTAGGAGGCCCACCAGCTATAGCTGCTGTTCGCCAGTATATGGTGCCTGCATTTGCTCATTAGGGCAAACTCCGTGTAATCCCGCTGTTCTGCCGTACCTGCTGTTTCCGGTATTTCTACTATCTTTATTAGATCCGTTGTTACGGCTCTCTCTGTTGTCTCTGCCGCTTTCGCTTCGTCCGATGTTTTTGCCTGATCTGCCGTCCCAGCTTCGGTGATCTGTTTCCTGATCCACTGCTTATCATTTGTAAAAATATAAAATATGCACTCCGGATGTTCCCGTTTCATCAGCTCCATCGCTCTTAGGTAATACGCCTCCGTGCAGATTCCGCCGAACAGTTCCTGATTCTCCGGCAGAAGATAGTCGCCTCTGCGGATATGCACACTGACAGACTCGGTATCGTTGATCTGTGTCAGCCATTTGGCTGCTGTGCACCGCTCTCCGTTATCCTGCATGGCGGCATCGGCAAACTGTAACAATCTGTCCATATCATAAGCCGCCCTGACTTCCTGCGACACCCCGGCAAAATACTTCTCCGTCTGCCAATATCCCTCTAAATATATATCATCCCACTCCATGATCTCCGGATGAAAACGCTTGTCCGCCTCGAAGTAAGATTTCTTCTTTCTGCCAAACAGCTTCCTGCGCACTCTCGCCCAAGGCAACATGGAGGAATCCAACATCTGTCTAAGCTCCTCCGCCGTCGCCCGCTCGTACTCGATGCCGAAATACTTAAGCGCCGGATCGCGCTGCGTGTCCTGTACAAATCCTGCCGCATCATCAATTTTGACGGTTTTGCCCAGCCTTTTCAGTTGTAAATATAAGGCATACTGGAACAACTGATTGCCCAGCCCGCCCGCAAGCTGTATGATGACCATATTATAATGCTTTCTGTCCTCTTGGTTTCACAAATTCTATTAATAACGATCGTTATCATTTATTGACTATGCTTTATTTTTCTTAATACCGCTTTTACCCTGACCTTAAGTGGTATAATCACCCTTTCGTCCAGCCGTACGCTGCACAAATACTGCTTCGGAGAACGTAAGAAGAGCTTCATCTTCCGATAATCCCTCGGATCGGCCACCGCACATCCATAGGCTTTACTATAATGTTCCCTGTTATCCCGTATGACCTGCGCAAGCTGCTCTAAGTAGCTGTCCCGTTCCGGCATGTCCGCATTATGCACCTGTACGTAGAACTGCAGTAATCTTTTATAAAAAAAATAATCATGAATATCCGCCAGATCCTCTCTCCCCAGACTCTTAAGAAATTCGGTCTTCTCATAATAAGCCGGGATCTGATCCGTAAAAGTGTGCGAATTGATCTGCGCATTCATGATACTTCCCTCTCTGTCTATTATATAGTTATAACAGGCACTGTCAAGGTAAATGCACCTAGTCGCACAGCCAAGCGCCCTAGTGGTAAACATGATGTCCTCGTACCACTTTCCCACCGGAAAGTCAATTCCTGCAATTACTTCTTTCTTATATAGCTTATTCCATGCGGCATTCTGAATATCGTATTCCGGTGTTTCCTGCACATAATATTGCAGCGCCTCCTGTCCTTCGAACAGAACCGCCCTGTCCTTCGACTGATCCACGGTATTGGTTCTGTATACCCGGCGATAACGACAGATTGCCACCTCTGCCTTCTGTTCCTTCAGCGCGCCGAACATCTTCTCATACATGTCGGGATCGATCCAGTCATCGCCGTCCACAAATCCGATATAAGCGCCCTTTGCATCAGCAATCCCCACATTTCTTGCTTCGGAGGGCCCGCCGTGCTCCTTATGGATAACTCTGATCCGCGCATCTTTAGCTGCCAGACGGTCACAGACCGTCCCGGTAGAATCCGTAGAACCGTCGTCCACCACGATAATATCCAGATTCCCATAAGTCTGATTGCGAACGGACTCTACCCCACGCTCAATATACTCTTCTATATTATAAGCTGTTACAATAATCGAAATCAGATCCGTCTGCTCTCTAATACTGATAGACGGATGATAATGCTCTATAACTTTCATCATATGACCTCGCTTTGCGTCTAATCATCAGTTCTGCGAATAGCACGTGCGCATCCACTCCTGAAACATCAACACATACCAGATCTGCACACGCCAGATATCCCGCTTAATATAGTCGTCCCACAACTGCCATACCACATCAGTCTCCAATACGCCCTGCTCATCCAGCGTCTTCCTGTCGATCAGACTCTGTGCCCACTCGCGCAGCTCCGGCTCCTTCAGCCATTTATGCAGAGGAATGCTGAATCCCTTCTTCGGCCGCTCCATCAGCTCACGAGGCACATAGCGATAAAGAATATCCCGCAGGATCTTTTTGGTCACACCATCCTGCTTGCGATAGGACAGCGGAAGCGTCCATGCAAACTCTACCACATCCCGATCCAGCATAGGCACCCTCGTCTCCAGCGAGACCGCCATGGCGGTGCGGTCCACCTTACACAGAATATCATCAGGATGATACATCAGCAGATCCATCAACATCAAATTGTGCTGCGGTTCCCTGAGAAGCCCTGACGGGTAGGTATCCATAACCGTATCATACCGCTCTGCCTGTGCATATAACTCACCGTCGTTTTTAGCCGCGCCCTTCTGTCTCCTCGCAAGCCGGAACCCTTCTCCGATCTCGGATCGCAGATACATATCCTCAATACCGCGCGCCCCCAGAAGCCCGGCTCTGATTGCCATAGCGCCGTGATTCCCGGCACTCCCTATACCAAGAAGTGAACTGACCGGCTTACGCAGCCCATAAGGAATCTTGCGCGTTTTCTGCCAAATTCTGTCGATAGAGGTGTAGGTGTTATAACCGCAGAACAGCTCGTCGCCTCCGTCCCCACTTAAGGATACCGTCACATGCTCCCTGGTCATCTTACTGACCAGATACGTGGGGATCTGAGACGAATCTGCAAAGGGTTCCCCAAACATCTGCGCCAGATGCGGTATCACCCCACGGGCATCTTCTTCCGTAATATACAGTTCTGTATGCTCTGTTCCCAGATGTGCCGCGATCTGTCCGGCAATATCCGCTTCGTTAAATTTCTCGTCCCACATACCGATCGTGAAGCTGCGAACTTTCCTGTCACTTATGGACTGCATAAGCGATACCACCGTACTGCTGTCAATTCCCGCGGATAGGAATGCTCCTACCGGCACATCCGCCACCATCTGGCCACGAATCGATTCTTTCAGCAGCCGTTCCAATTCCTCCGCCGCCTCCGGCTCACTTCCCGTAAAAAGGTGCGACTGTCCGTAAACCGCTGCCTCACGCATGGACCAGTAGGTTTTTATGTCATATTTATTAAATGGAAATTTAATTTCCAAGCATTTTCCAGGCTCTAATTTATAGATATTCTGATAAACAGAATAGGGCGCCGGAATGTAGCCATATCGAAAATATTGCTCCAGAATCCCTGTATTAACGGGGTTTTCAAAACCATCCAGCGCCGCAATGGAATTCAAGTCGGAGGCAAAAACAAACTTGTCTCCCTGCACAAATCCATAGTACAGCGGCTTCTCGCCCACTCTGTCACGGGCAATAGATAACAATCGTTCTTTTTTGTCGTATACAGCCATGGCAAACATGCCCTTTGCCATGTGAAGCGTCTCTTCCATGCCATATGCCGCGACCGCCTCCAGAAGTATTTCCGTGTCAGATGTACCACGAAAGCCCACTACCTTGTGCTCCTGCAGCAGCCTGTCCCGAATCGTCCGGTAATTATAGATTTCTCCGTTATAGGCTATCACATAACGCCCGTCATGAGATTCCATAGGCTGTGCACCCGATGGAGTCAGATCCACAATAGAGAGTCTTCTGTGTCCCAGAACCACCGCATGTTCCTCGGATGCCCAGATGCCGGAAGCGTCCGGTCCTCTGTGATACATCTTCTCATTCATTCTCTCTATATTCCGCTGCCAGTTGTCACCCAAATTACAAAATCCGGCAATTCCACACATGTATCCGTTCCTCTCTTTAGTTGAGCTTCGCTCATATCACTCTTCCACAACAGCATACTCCTCGTTGGCAATCCGTTCAGCTATCGTCTGCCTTGCAGTCTCCATCTCGCCCTGCCATCTTACATACGCCTCGTCCCACGACTCGTATGCCGCCTCGCCCCGTTTATCCGTGAAATCATAATTTTCCAGCAAATACGCCTGCAGAAAATCCGTGCACTTCTCCGCCCCGACGGCGTTCGTATGACTGCCGTAATCCGCGAAATCTTCCTCGAAAATTATGCCGATCTGCTCATAATAATCGTTCATATTCAGAAACCGATAGCCACAGGATGTCACAATCTCTCCTATATAATTGTACATCTGCTGGTCTTCTAACGATTCCCCGTAGGGCGATACGATAAACAGCGCCTCATGATTCCCCTGCTCCAAATAATCCAATAAATCCCGCAGATACGCCTCCTGCTCCTCCGGAATCGCTTTTGTCCCCTCCGCATTACCACAATCCGGCATGGGCAGCGGTCCCACTTCATCCTTGAAAGTATACCCTTTAAGCGGGTGCGGATTGTAGTACAGCATATTCGCCCACTCCGACGGAAGCGCCAGCATCTTCCAATTCGTATGATATTTCATAATATCCAGATAGAAGCTGAGCCTTCCCTCCTCATTATCTTCCGGAACCATCGCCTGAATCGTCTTATTCCTGAGTCCCGAATACCGCAGATTATCCGTCACACCCCGAGTGTACGCCATATTTTCGCGAAGCCCCGCGTCTTTCATAGTAAACATTCTCATCTCGAAAATATACAGCTTAGGATCTTGGGATTTCTCCGCTTCCTCCACCAGATACTTCATCGCCACAGGCCGCTGTACATTGGAAGACAACGGATACATTGCGATACCGCTCTCCCCCCAGAGCTTAGGCGCCGCATAATAAGGAAAAACCGGACTGGAACCAATCATCACAATATCCAGAGAATTCTTCTTCTCGGCATAAAATCCCGCAAACCGATCCTTCACATCCCCGTTTGTCCTTACCATATAAGACACCACCAGCAGCAACACTAAGAAAATCGCAATAAAGCTACCAATCTGCAAGCCAATTCTAACTCTATTCTGTTCTCCGATTCCAATCTCTTGTTTTTGTTCCATGCGTTATTTTTCTCGTTTCCGGTTAAATATTAAATTTGCTTTTAACATTTGTATTGTTATATAACACTTTCAATCGCCAGTCCATGCTGTCATAAACTTTCAAAAGTATATCTCAGATAGCTATATACAATACTTTTCTAAGTATCATTCAAACAAGACATTATCACACTAAATCTTTTTAGGTATACAGCGTGGAGCAGTATAAATTTATCATAAGGACCGTTTGGATATGTTTAAATCCTTCTGATTTAAACTGCCGGCTAATCTAATGTCACCGCCCATACCCATCCAATACCCAGCGCAGATGTAAGTTAATTTCTTAAGGAGCCCCTTAAAAAGCGTCGGCACTTAGCGAGGTATAAAGTTGCAACGCAACTTTCGAGGTTAGTGTCCGCTACGCTTTTTACGGAGCGAAAGCGCGGCTCCGTAGATATTAACTTTCATCTGCGCGTCCGGCTTAGAAGCCTCGCCTGTCACCCCTCAATGCAAACCACCATTTTAAACAGCACGTCCCATAACGCCTATTATTCCATCCGATAAGTTAACTCACGTTTTAATATATTGTGCGTTATTTCTGCATAATCCCCTCAAAATACTCCATCCACATCCGATTCACCCTCTCAGGCGCCAACCTCTCCTGAATCTTAACAGCCTCCCTGCCAAGCCCGTCTGCATATTCCGGATCGCTAAGCACCCGATCCATCGCCATCTCCAACGCCCGCTGATCCCCAGTCGGAATAATCACCCCATTCACTCCATCCTCCATTAATTCCACCGTTCCGCCACTGGGCACATCCGTAGAAATCACCGGCAGCCCCGTCGCCAACGCTTCAATCAGCGCATTGGACACACCCTCGGAATAGGACGTCAGCAGGAAAAGCGACGTCCGTTCGATCTGTACCGCCACATCAGGAATCACTCCCGCCAGCAATACGCGGTCAGATACTCCCAGCTCTTTCGCCAAATTTTCCAGATAAGTCCGCAGCTCGCCTTCTCCGTATATGGTCAGCGTATATTCCGGATACCGGTCCTGAATCGCCGCGAAGGCACGTATCATCATCTCGTGATTCTTATTGGCATCCAGACGGCCAACCGAAACGATACGCTTATCCCGCTCTCCATCATATCTGGGCCTGATAAAATCGGGATTCAGAGAGTTGGGCAAAATAACCGCCCTACGCTGTACCGGCTTATTAAAAAAGAACTTTGATCGCGTCGTCTGCAAGATAACACCGTCCGCAAGGGGGAATAATAAATTGGCGAGCAGACGCATCAATCTGTTCGGGTACTCCTCTTTCGCTTCACCCACCACCGACAC
>CAMWMS010000036.1 GCA_947175435.1 uncultured Lachnospiraceae bacterium
TCATAATACTGTACCGTTCTGACAGATACGCCACAGAGCTTTGCAATTTCTCCAGTCGTGTATTTTGACATAGCTTTCACCTCCTTTCGCCCTTACTTTACTTCATTACGCTACGTCACAAGCAATACATTACGCAGGGGGATTTTTGAGAATTTTAGAATATTATTCAATTTCATCTGCTCCGATCTGTTTTCTATTGGTCTTCATCCCAACCAATGGTCTTTTTGCATCACATTTTACAGACTTATCCCCACCGCTTTTGCATAATCGGCTTTTTTTACGATAAGTTCCTCCATTTCATACAACTACGCAAACGCACCAACCACCTTTTTACGTTTTTCCCGTTCTTCCTGTGTAATATATACCCGTTTTTCCATATTGATTTACCTTATTTCTCAGTGGCAACAATGCACTTTCGTTTTCTTCCCTCTCAATTCCCTGACGGAAAACTTTTTGCATCTCTTCTTTGGACTTTCCTTGTATCACAATGTATTTCCTTATACTTCGTCTGTCATATATTGCAGAAATCATTTTTAATAATTTCCTTTCACCTGTAATTTTTTTCAGCTTTTCAAACAAAAACTGCCTATTTATGCTTTCCTATCCCCTGTCCGCCTGTTCGTCCTCGCAGACTGCTATTTCAAGCATTTGTGCGCCTCCTTTTCATCTTTAATTGTCCAGCAGTCTCGTCCAATAATAATGATCGTAGATTATATTAAAAAACATCGTCCGCTTCACCTCAATATCAGCAAACTTTTTTCCGTGGTGCAGGTCATAGAATCTGCCAATCTGCATAACCGTTTCCGGAAAAAACGGTATCAATAACACTCCTGTAAAGAAAGCCATCAAAGCATAATACATAGCATAATGATACCATCTTTTATCGGTGATCCATTCTTTCCTTCCGGCATGATAAATTACGGCACGTTTGAACATCATACGGAATGTGAAAAATAATGCAATTGCAAAGGGTAGAAATATTTTATTTTGCATTTTTGTTCCTTATATCTCCCTTCGAATCGAAATATGCATTTTATAATTATACAATATATCGGAAACTTTTGCTCGCCAGATATAGATGATATTCCCGACTTACAGATTTTTTCCCCGAAAGACAGAAAAAAGGCTAGGAAAGGTACTTGACGTTCAATAGCTATGCTCAAAAAACATATACCGAGTTACAGATTACAGTCTACAAGCAGACAATTCAATTATCACTAATTTACCTTCCCTGTTTCTATGTCTAACTCAATCAAATGATCTTCAATTTCAACGCCTAAGCGTTCATATAAGCTTTCATGTAATCCATGTTCCCTGGCCCTTTCCAGATTATCTGTAAATCGCTCAAACGAAGAAATCCAAATCCTACAAGGGTATGTTTCTCCATATCGATAGCTGAACCACAAATCTTTTCCCTTATCATCTACAAATATATAAGCATATTTATCATTTTGAAGATATCCTTCAGAAATAGACAGACAGTAGTACCATGCCGAAGCATCAGTCCATTCATCTCCGCACATCATATCCAAAGCCTTTCTTGCAGATTTATAATTCTGTGTCTCATCAATCGGTTTCATGAAGTCCGTGCCTTCATCTGTTTCCATTTCCTCTGACTCATATTCCTCCATCCAAAAGTCACCGGGCGAAATAGAAAAACTTAGTATTTTGGTGCCAGTCTGATAGCTATACCTAATATTTGCGTCGTCATGCACTTTCTCTATATGCAAATTGGCCAGCTCCGAATCATTGATCCCCAGTACCATCAGGCATGCCTGAATGAATTCTTTATGTTCTTCAGGTACTTCCAAATCGGTAATATCATAATTATTTTCATTTTCTTCTGATTCATGGTTTCCCAGCGCATACTGTGCCTGAAGACTGTAATCCACTTTGTAAGAAAAATCAATGTACTGTCTTAACTCTTCATCTGTTAACTCTCTGGAATCCGGCAGGATAAACATTCCTGTATCACGGTTATAATAAAAATCCACATCTGTCTGTTCATTTTCCGACACGATAAGGATATCTTCATTCGGAAAAATACCATTTTTATATTCTTCCCTTAAGGATTTCATACGCACTCTCTCTTCTTCCGAAAACGGTCTGGAAAACAAATCCGCCGGTATATGTAACGCATTATACATATCCGCCAAATCCTGTACTTCTTCCTGCGGCATAGCCTGCATGCGCTCTGTAACAAAGGGCAGCTTTGCTGCCACCGGCACAGAAATTAAAAGAATCAGGACACAGATAACTGCAAAGCTATATTTTATCTGAAATCTGTTACCTCTTTTTTTCACCGGATCAACCCAATCACTATCCACCGAAAAATGAATATCTCCATAATATTCGGGCATTTCATCAATTAACTTCTTTAAATATTTTTCTGTTTTTTTCATCAATGCTCCTCCATTTCATGCGCTATCCTTTTAATTGCTCTTTCATATCTTTTTTTAACAGCACTGACACTCATATTTAAAATATGAGCAATTTCACGGTGCTTCAACTCGCTTATCAAGTGTAAGCTTACAATCTGCCTATCCAGTTCATTCAGCGGTTCGATAAGCTGCAAAAAGCCTATATCATTATTACAATCTATTGCAGCATCAGATATTTCTCTGTGACTTATTATTTCCTCTTGAACTATTTCCTTTTTTCTCTTCCTTAGTATATCAATGGCAATATTATGCGCTATTGTCATAATCCATTCTTGCTCACTGTTTCTGAATTGATAAGATTTTGCATTTTGCTGTACTTTTAAAAATGTTTCCTGTACTACATCTTCTGAGAGAAATCGGTCATTTAATATAGCTAAAGCCAGCCTAAATACTTTCTTTCCATATAAGAGAAACAATTCTTCCAGAGCTTTATTATCACCTTCAGCAACTCTCTTAATTACATTCATTGTATTTGTATCAGCCTCTCTTCAAGCTTTATTGTCATCTTTAGCAGCCTTTTATAATATAAACGATTTAAATTATAAAAAAGAGACATTCCGATATGATTTAATATGAAATTTATATTATGCATTTCTAATGTGGTAAAATGAAAATTTGACTAAATGGAAACCAAAAGACACCCGAGTCTATAACTCAGGTGCCTAAACAACAACATACAATTACAGCAATGCAACCCAATACTTGAACATGTCATTAATACATGCCGAGTTATTGGCCTCGATAAACTAAGCACTGTTTTATTCGATGTCATATTTCCCATTTCCATTCTTCATAATATTTTCGGTGGGCTTCATAGTGGGTGTACCCACTGTGAAGCGTTTACAAACAATCAAGGATCACCCCTCCGCAAATCTCCGCAGTTCATCCCTGAGCGCCCTAGCTTCTTCCGTAAGCTGCGCCGGCTTTTTTTCTTTTTTCTCGTTCTGTGCATAAAAATCGCCGGACCAGAATCCATCCGCCTCGATATAGTTGGGATTCTCCTCCCCTTCAAAGACGAAGTTATATACCATATCATTGTAAGGCTCTGTCACCACCTCCGAGATCACCGAAACACCGTCTGGAGTCATAAGCTTGTCTCCGGCCTGCAGTTGGCTTGCAGCCGCACGTCTGCCGGACGGTGTCGCCTCATCGACGACTAACATTGCATGGCCGCTGGAAATCCGGATCCTTTTACCGTCTTTGGTCACGATACGAATAATCTCAGGGTCTTCTCCTGTCAGGATATCTGTTACGGTGAGCGTCTTGCCGCCGAGCGCCGGGATCTGATCCCCTGTATTGATCTGATCCGCCCGTTTTTGACTGCCGTCGGCTGTCCTGATCAGCGTATCTTTTGCAAAACAGCCCCAGTAGATCTCAATGGGCGGTATATAGACCGTTGCTCCGTTCTCGCGCACATAAAACTGTGGCTGCTCATTTGGTAAACTATCACTTCCATATATATTAATCGCATACGTATCCCGGTCGGTACCCGCAAATTTTTCATGTTCAACCTCTAAAACAAACCGCCCTGCCAGATAACATTTATGTATGCTTTGATCCAGAAACGCACCGGAGATCTCGCTGTACCAGTCATACGGGCTCAAGCCACGTTCCACAGGCAGCTTTAGATCGAAATGCGCTGTTTTAGTACTGGCGTCATAAGTCAGTGCGCTGTTTTGCTGCAATTTTTCTCCCAGTTTATCAAGTGGTATATCACTGCGGTGTTTTGCAAGGGTAAACGTGTCTCCAAATAAAGTATAATGCAGCTCCGACGCTTTTACTGATATGCCGCCCGCCAAATTATAAGAGCCTATTTTTGCGCCGGTCACCTTTCCCTTGCCCACATCCCGGAGTATAATATCACCGGAAATTGGTATGATTGTCCGAAGTGTGCCGTTTTTCTTACTATGATAATAAGGGCCGTCTTCATCCCAATAATCTGCATCCTTCAACAATTGCCAATTATTTGAGGGTGTCCTTCCGTACAGGAACATAATTGTTCCACTTGTCTTTCCCGTATGCCAATGAGGATCCTTTATCGTTATGCTCTTTATATAACTGACGGCACTTTTCCTGCTAAAATAGAATGACCGGCTAAGCGGTGCCAAAGGAATCAAATCCTGGTTCTGGTCAAAATAGGATATGTTCATCTCCATCACCAGCTCCCTGTTCTCAATCTCTTCCCATGGAATCTCTTCCGTCTCAATCTCTTGCAGTATGTGTTCAACATCATTTTCATAAAAAAATGTCTTTTGCTGATACGAATGACCGGACCCCTTATCCCTTAGGTTCAGGCGAACCACGCACAAATCCATATGGGGAGCGGCACCAGCCTTTGCCTCTTTGGAAACTATCGGCAAGGAATTAGTAAAAAAAGACTGTACCGGAACCGCAAATTTATAAAAATCATATTCTTCCGCCGTGTTGTTTGACACATCATTCTTACAGTCTGCCATGGGTTTGGATGCCACGCCGATCTGCATGACCTGTGACATCTCCGTTTCAAACAAGTATTGCGGAGCATTGTCTGCCACCCTTTTACTGCATAACACACCACCCGTTTCACGCATCCTGCATATCGCAGACCAGATCTGTGGGTACTTTTTTAAATGCGTTTCCCCGCCGTAGTTCTGGATAAAGATCCTCAAATCCCTGTCGTTTCGCAGGTCAAGTATACTCTGTCCTGCTACAGGTAACGCCGTATTCTCCGTGCTGAGTTCGATTCCGTTGACAGATACTCCGCCATCGGGATGATGGATCGTTATTCTCCCATCTTTTCCCATCGCACCGCCATTTCCGCCGTCTCCGCATCTGCCGCCCTTTGTACCTTTCTGTCCGAAGCCGCCACTCGCAGAGTATACATAGGCATAACTTGTAGATTTAGGTTTCTTCCTGTCATAATAAAATTCTACCACGGCGCCGTCTCCGCCATCACCGCCGTCTCCACCGTTCCCGGCATCTGAGCCGTCCTTGCCATCTTTTCCTGTGCCGCCGTTTCCACCGTTTCCGCCGGAAGCCTTAATATGCACATCACCTTCCAAGTCCTTGACCCTTATCTCAATATTCCCACCTTTTTGACCATCGCCGCCTTTCATGCCCGAATCGGGAGCAGCATCTTTTCCGTCCTCTCCTGTGACCAAAATATCAAATTCATTTATGCACGGGTAGGTCTTATGATTAATCAGCTTACGGATCGTAAGCGTCGTCAGTTCCTCAGAAATAATGAGACAGCCCTCCTCGATCAACTCAACACATTCCAGATCCCCCGTAACAATCACTTCTCCTGAAATAATTTGTTTACCCATATGAGTTTCCTCCTTTTTAAAATTTGTACTTCCAGCTTTCCGGACCTTCTTTCTTCCAGAAAAATCCTCTGATTTCTATTCCATCGACATCTCCTATGGCCGGTCTGGTTCCTTTTGTAAATTCCGGGAAATAGTGCATGTCCATGAATTTCTCCCGATCGTTTACTTCAAAAACACATCCATTCAATAGAATATATACCGCGTTGGATCTCACCAGCCAGAGATTATCATCCGGCGTCATCGGACATTCAAAGATGTTATTTTTAAAATCATCATCCAGGTCATAAAAATACACTCTTCCATTCGTACAGGATAGTGCCACATAACTCCTCCTGCCGTCGGCAAGCACATCCGCCGATGCAAGTTCCGTATCTGACGGCACTCCAATATACTGCCCGTTTATTGGCGCTTTGCCCTTTAATTCATAGATGCTCATTCCTTCCTTTGACGTGAGCGCGATCCTTGTGGTCTCCGGATCGGATAAAAGGGCATAAACTCCTGTCAGACCATCTCTGTCTATAACCTGCCCGGACCATTTCTTGCTGTTCCAGTCCATTTCACAGTAGGTGACCTTACTGTTATCCAGATAGCACACACAGAATTTATTCTCCGAGAAAGCCGAAGAATAGAATGTGTAACCGGAGGCAGCCTCCGTATTCTCGGCATAAACCTCCCATGCAGCACAATCCTCGCTGACATACAACTTCGGATGAATATACAGGAAATACCTTTCCGCATTACTTTGATAGATTTTAAAGCGTCCCTCTTTATCCGTCTTCGGAAGACCTTTCAGCTCTATCCCTGCCTTATCCCACAGCGTCCGGTATACCGTCACAGACTGCTGGACGGAACAGAAATCATTATAAGCCACAAGCGTAAATCTTCGGTCTCTGTCGATCTTTACCGGATGGGGCGGAAGATTTTTCACCACCGAGCCGTTTTCATCATACAGGAATGCCGAAGCCTTCTCGTTTTGCTCGATCCGCCATGAGATATTGCAGGTATCGCCTTTATGTACCGCCGTCACGGCAGTGTCAGGATCAGAAGTCATATACGCGCCGAGCCGGTCAATATAAACCGCATATCCTCTCTGAAGGCTGAGCGTATAGCGAATGCGGCTGCTCACTCCGTCAAACAGGCTGTCAAAATCATCGATAAATACATCCAGCGCTATGGGACTCGTATCTTCAAGTACTTTCGTGAAAGCACACTTGTCCGACAGTTGAAAGCCCACCGTAAAATTTGGTTTCAGGGAAAGTGCCGCCGTCGTGATCACCGCACAATGCTCCTCCGTGTCCCTGAATTTGCCGTAACTGATCTCCCAGTCTTTATTGCCGTTTACATGAAACATCTTAAAGAATCCGTCAATCTGGTCATGTCCGTGGCCGCCTTCATCAAAAAGCTGCTCGAAACCTTTGATGTAGATCGTTGGATAGGTTTCTCCTTTCGCGGCGCAAATTCGTGTAGACATTCTTTCACCGTCAGAATGCTCCGCCGCTGCTGCTTCCTGTACGTCGGATATATCTCCGGTTATGTTAATATAGAAGTCGTTCTTAACGACATAGTTGTCTGGATCCTTAGAAAAGAAAACTTTTTCCGGCATTTTAACGTCAATTTCTCTTGCCGTCTGCTCCGCTGTCCTCGTTATTTTTACTGTATCCATCCTACTTCCTCCTCTCCGCGAGCAAGCCGTCAATGATCATCGATCCCGCCCCGCTGATTTCTCCTATAGATAAAGCATTGTTAACAATTGTCATTTCTTCATATTTTATCTTCGCACGGCCCTCATTGTCTTCATCCCGTAGTTCCGAAGCCCCTGTAGGGTAGAAAAGACTGTAATTCGCGCCCTTCGCAAATTCAGGAAGTTCGGCCTTCGTCTGCTGCGCGAGCACCGTATTGAGTTCAGCGGCACATAAATGGTATTGTGAGAAATCAACATGTTCTCCACAGATCTCCACCTGTTTTACCGGAAGGATACCTGTGGTGACTGTGACCTTCAGCATCGGGTCAAGCAGCAACGGTACATACACTGTATCTCCTGCCCCGCTTACCGTGACAGCCGGCGCATTCAGGTATTCTGCATCCGCACACTCCGCCCCGAAAGCGGCAAACCCATGTTCAAAATCCTGTGTAAAGCCGCAGCACACTCCGTCCGTGCTCCTGTTCCTGTCTCCGAACATAACAGGAAATTCCTGCGCCGCAAGCCCAACATCATCAAAGCTGCCGATGTCTTCGTCTCTCTTCGACCAATGGGGCGCACCGTAATATTCCAGCTCCACCGCTACTTCCGCCAGCACCAGCGCCCGCCCGAATACAAAATGATTCTGTGAAAGGGGCAGGGTGCCATTCAGCTTGATATCTATGGTCTCCATCACTTCGGCAAAAGCTGATGTATCCTGCGCCAGAACATCGATCAGCTTTCTGAGCCGCGAATCTGTCGTCTCCGGTGCATCAGGCGATGGAAGGAATCTGCCAACTGCCCTCTTTTTCCCGCCGATCATCCTGTACGCTGTCTTCAATACCCCGATCCTTTCCCCGGAACCGGAAAACACATTCAGATTCCGGTTCAGCATATCGGGCAGGAAAATACCGATCACCGGCGAACTTCCCTGAAAGGGTGATGAAAAGACGGCCTGATTCTTTGCCGAGACGAAATCTACAGTCAATCTGGCGGCGGAAGTCAGCGCCAGCGGAAAGAAACAAAGGCCGTCCTGCACCGGCTGAAGATTCTCCGAGATATATCTTTTGCCCCGGAACGCAAGTTCGTCATCTATGACCCTCCTCTGTTCTCCAAAGGAAGATACCATGGCAAGCTTCGACAGGCCGAAATATCCTTCCCTGAGCGGAAAGATCTGCGCATTATCACGTACTGCCAGCCTTTCCGCTTCCGGCTCATAGAATGTCCGCTCCTCCGGCGAGATACAGGCTGCCGCTTCCCGTGCGAAGGCATCCTTCGGGTCAATCGCAACGGGAAACTGAAAGGCATAGGCAAGCCCGCACAGATTGGCGCTAAAACCGCCCAAGCTCTGAGATACCGCAGCCAGATCCCTGATCTTCCCGGCCAGCGCTGCGATCTCAGGATCATCCGAATAACTGGTCAGATATTTCTCTAACTGCTCCTGCAGATGATATACGCCGTGGGGCGTAAGCACGGTAACACCCTCGCTGTGTATACCATGCTGCGACCTGCAGCCCTGATATATGTAATCCGTATCCCCATACTGCAGAACACTATCTGTCGGAACCGCATCCGTATAATCTGGATAAAACACTGTCTCCCACTGCATCAGAAGTGTAACCTGTTCCATCGGGTTCCCGTTGTAGGCCACCGGGGATACCCTCTCCCGGATCATCGGGGACAGCCCCAGCTCCGATAACAGATTCCTTTGATCTAACAGCAATGCCGATGCGACGTAATCATTCTGCTCCAGAATATGTGGATTAGCAAAATATGATATGATCTCTTCCTCCGAAATATCTGCCGTCAATGGACCGGTCAGGCACAGGAGTGTGCCATCCTCCTCAAAACGCCCGTCCTCCCCGAAAGCATAGGTTCTGTTCATTCCCTCGCCGAACAGCATCAACGCCGGATCCCCTTGCCGGAAAAAAGGTTCACAGGCTTCTGCCTCCAATGTACCGCCTATCTGTGCAAGAAGGTTCGCCAGCGTATTTTTCTTTGTTTCCGCCTCCGTGAGCTTCGTATGTATCGCTCTCCTCTGTTTTCCGATCGCTTCTGCCAGCGGATCCATATAACCCCTGATCTGTTCTTCCCGTTTCGATCCTGCCTCCTCGTAAAGCTCCCACAAACAATAAAAAGACTCCTTCTGATATTCCAGCATCCGGCGCAACTTACCGATCTCCCGCTCCAGAGAAGACAACTCAGCATATTGCTTTTCCGGTTCTGTCATATCTGCATTCTGCTTCTCCTGCGCATCCTTCGGCAGTTTTATACTGTAGGCTCTCTCTATTGGATCCAGTCTGGAAAATCCCCGGTAATGAATGTCATCGTCAATCTTAAAATCACCGTCCGGAGAAGACGCCTCGTCCGCCGTGTCATACTGGACTGACGTCAGGAAACGCTCCATTCCCTCCTGGTTTCCAAAATGCTTCTCACTGATGATTGCCGACAACGCCTCTGCCGAGTTCCTGCCTATGCCGACATTGATCTCTCCTACCGGCACAGGTTGATTGTGTGAGAGATTGATGCCGCCTGCCACACCGAAGACCATACTCGATCTGCAGACGATTCCGTCTCTGTCAAGCGACAGATCATAATCCGCCAGAACCTTCTTCATATCGTCGGCATTCTGCACCTGATGAAACAGATCATTGGCCGGATCAGAATAAATCCCCGTCACGCAATAGGTAAGCACCGCATCCGCCGGTACGCCCTCCAGACTGTCATAGAATCCGAATACGCTGGAACAGCTCGGATAATACGCAGAAAACATCGGGTTTCCCGGGCCCATGGCCGTAATCCTGTCAAAATACCCGCACTCCCCCACCGGTTCAGGTGCCGGCCCGTTTGCGGGATAAGTACGTCCCATATAACGGAAACGGTGTCTCGCACGTAGATCATCGAATTTCGGGATTGTTATGCTGTCACTGTAGGCATCGTCAAGTGAATAAAAATTGCTTTCCACGATATGACTTTCCGTCTCGATCTTGTGATTCTTTATGTACATTCTCGTGACCAGATACCGATCCGGTACCGCTGGGTAGTCCATCGTCTTGTCCCCGTTTGCCGTTGTCACTTCGTGCCCTTTCTTTAATGCCGAGGGAAGAACGAAATGCAAGTGTACGCCTCGTTTTAACAGAAGATTTGTGTTGAACGCAGCCGGGGTCGCATCCTTGCCCAGATAGGAGCGCAGCGCGGTCTTGTAATTAGGGTCGAGCGCCGGCACCGGAAGAGGGTTCTTCAGATAACGCGCCAGCACGATCATTGGAATCACGATTCTTTCAGCCATGTCCTGTCTCCTCTCATCTATCCTCCGCAGTCAGTTTCGCCCGATGCGCTGCCGCGATCATCTCAAAAGCAAACCGCGCCGGCGTGATCTGCTCCGTCCCCAACGCCCCCTTTGCTTTCAGTTCTTTTCCCACTGCCTCCGCCATCTGTCCGGCATGCAGCCTGCCGTTATCATCCGTAAAACCGTCAATACAGAAACTTCCCACTCTCTTGCCCAATTCCGTGCTGTCCTGCGTGGAACGCAGATCGATACTGCGGGTGATCCGCCCTGCGGATATATCCGTAGAGGATACGCCGAACCGAAGTCCGGTTTTCGGCTCCTCGATCATGATCTGGTATACTTCCCCGTGGAACAGTGCCAGAAGTATGTTGTCCGCAATCGTCTCCATTCGCAGAACCGGAAGCGGCGTACCGTTATCCATAGGATCCTTCGGCGCTCCCGCCCTGTCATAACCGTACATGTGCAGCCCCTTCTTTTCCCCCACAAGCCGGGAACGCAGCAGGAACCCGCTCACCAGCCCGTATTCCTCCGGTGCACCGTCGGTTGATACGCCTTTTAAGACACGCTCCCTGTGATTGGCATGCATCCGCCTTACTCTGGGCATATCCGCATAGTATCTGTTCTCACCCGCCCTCTTTAGCATCGTCTTGTCCCACCGGGCATCCCTCGCACACACCCTCCCGATGGAGAACGCTCCGTCGAGAAGCGCATCCGTCCAGTTGATATCCAGATGGAAAAAACGGATACTCTCTTCCGGCAGATCCGACGCATCCGTCAGCAGATAGGAAAGCGGAACACCCTTTAGCAGACGCAGCTCATCGGCGTACTCCTTCAGATTATCCGGGACGTCTATAGGGACATAGCTCCCGGTTGTTATCCAGCTTTCTACTGCATTACCGGTTATACCGGCTGCCATATGGTTCATTTCCCTGTTATCGCGGCGTCCTGCCTTTAATTGCCCTTCTGCCGCCTGTTCTACCACGATTCGACGTTTCATAACGCTTTCACATCCTCCCGCTATCTTCCGAAAGTTTCCCACAGATCTCGCAAAGATCCTGCAGTGAGACACCAATCGCCCGATCCAGCATACGCAGATGCTTCTCCATAGCCTGCTCCTTCCGCCACGCTGCAATCTTCTCCGCCTCTGTGCGCCGGCTTAAGCTGATCATTCTGCCCAGATTAAAGGCTGCGGAATAACTGATATCCAGAATGCCGTTCTGCGCGTCATTGATCAGCCGGCCGTCCGCCGTATACCGCTTTTCTCCGCCCAGATTATCATACCGCTCCGCATGATATGGTCTGAGTGGGGAATGATACCGGGAATATGTCTTTTCGCCGGTGCGCAGATAGTGTGGTTTTAATGACTGATCTTTCACAGTGCGGGAATTTCTTCCGATTTCGTCCATCAGTGCGAGAAAAGACTGATCCTGTATCTTCTCGGAATAAACACTCCAATGGTAGATAGAGATAAACCGCACCCTGTCGCAGTCAGCCGGTATGTTCCCGTTCAGATAGCCGTCAACAGATACCAGGTGCACAGTGCTTTTCACACATCGTCCCTCATAAGAAGGCACAAATCGATTGGCTATGACAGTGGAAAACCACCCGTCCTGCTCCGCAATCGTATCTTCTGTGGCCGACAGATCCACGAATTTCACATGGGTAAGCCATGGCAGATCCTCCGCCGCCGGCATCACATTCCGGTAAGTCTGCTTCGGTACAGTAAGGATATGGATATTGTCATCGTCCCGGCAGGATGTCACTTCCCCTTCTTTCAGCGGGAAAAATACGCCTCGTTCTTTTAAACCCGGCAGTTCCGAGTTCTTCACATCCGTCTCCGCCGCTCCTTCCTCCTCGGAGACAACGATCAGGGCAAGCCAAGGAACAGGCCGCCCATCGATATCGTCCCGCCAGTGGCGGATCCACGGATAGACCTGATTGTTCAATACGAGAAAAGGAAGAGTGCCCGCAAAATCTCCCTGCTGTTCCGGTGAGGGATACACACTGAACACGTCCTGCCCTGCCAGCGTTCTCGTATTAGCCGCTATACAGATCTCTTTATGTATCTGGAAATCCTCTGATACCGGTCTGGAAACTTCCTGCCGGCCGGTGATCTTGTATCTGCCTTCTTCGATGGCCGGTGTCATATAATCCGCCAGTTTAAAATCCTGATCCTGAAAATCCATAGTAACCTCCAAATGCCCTGTCCTTACGCCAATCTCTTTATTTATGTGCTGATCAACAGCTCTTCTGACAGCCAGCTCTCGGCCTCCTTTGCAAACCGTGTGATCGACACCTGTTCCGTGATCCCGTTATCTGCCAGATATTTCTGCCGTCTCTTTCTGGTCTCCTCACTGTCCGCGCTCTGGGAAAAGCTGCGGATCGAATCTTCATCGGACAGGTGCAGACGCTGATCCGAAACGAACCGGAAACAGTCCCTATACGCAAGGGTGTTATTCCGATAAAGTTCTTCCAGCGAAATAAACCGGGTTTTCGGGAAAAGTTCCTGTTTCCGCACCTCGCTCAGCAGCTCGTAGGACACCCCGCACCGGGCATCCTTTACCATGCTCTCTTCCCGCAGTCTGTCCTGCGAGGCAGGCGCGCTTTTCCATAAGGCGGCCGGCACATTCCTGGTCAAACTGCTCTGCCGGAACCTGTCATTTATCGTCCTATCATGCTCGTCTTTCACGGTAAGCGCTATCGATGACTTAAGCTCCGCGTTGTTGACCGGCCGCACATTTCCCTGTTCCGGTATCTTCGAGATAAGTGTAATGCCAAACCCGCCTGGATCAATGATGTCCGTCCCGTCAGGCGCCTGCCCGCAGACGCCCGTGACTGTGACCGCAAGGATATCCGTATCTCCGGCCGGCGACACCTTGTCTGCTCTCAAGTTGCGGTTCTGACCCTCATCCTGCAGGAACGACTTTTTGAATGCTCCCCAGTCCAATGTCTCCCCCGAATGATCCGCTCCCTTGGAGAAAGAAATCGTGAAGGAAATGATGAACCAGGAAACATGCAGCCGCCCCTGTACTTCCGGACCCCAGAGTTCGAGGTCCGCTGCCAGCTCGATTGAAAAAGTCTTATGGATAAACCATAGATCAACGCGATAGGAAGCGCCCAGCGACACCCCGATCCTTGCCTGATAAGAAAAGGGTTTCCAGGACACGAGAAAGTCTGCATAGGCAATGAACCACGCGCGCAGTTTACCCTGTGTATAGACCGCACTCAACTTACCGCCCGCCATGGCCGCGCTGGGTGTAAGCGCAAAATAGATCTCGCCGGATATATTTAAATTGGAGCTTACATTCCAGTTTAATCCCAGCCTCGGCACGTCCGGATAATGCGCCGGCTTCTTATACGCCGGATGATATCCGCCCAGTGTAACCACGAAATCACCGCTGTGCTCACTGCCGTCAAACCAGAAAAATGCCGCAAATCCGCCCGTCAGCTTACAGTCTCTGGAGAGGATATATGACTCGGAAGTGAGACGCGCCTCCGCACTGAACACACCCGCCGATGGATCATATTCCGCCCTTATGGCCAGCTGCGCCTTTGCCACGGGATTAGACGGCGCATTGGGCGGTATGGACAGATCTGCGATTCCGAGTACGCCAATCTGAAACTTTTTTCCGAAGGAAACTGACAGAAGCAGGAAGCCGTCCACGATCTTGAACGAAGTAAACCTTACACCCGCCGTCAGGAAATTCTGTCCATTCTCTTCCGTGATATACCTGTTCAGCTCTTTCAGCGTCTGCGCGTCAAATCCTTGCTTTACGGCTTTGATCAGCGGATACTCCGGCACCTGTTCTACAGGAGGCAGAACCAATCTCCTGTTGTATCCGAAGCCCAACGCAAGCCCGGTCACAAAGAACGCCGGCGGCCCTCCGATAGATGCTGAAAGCGCCATATAGGCAAACAGAGATCCGGAAGAATATTCTCCCACTGCCGTCACCGTGACCGTCTTACACTTCACCAGAAGAGACCCGGCATAGACTTCCTTTTCTTCTCTGCGCTTTCTGTAAAAGCTTCCGCTGACTGCCAATGCGCCGTTGTCGAACGTCACACCGAAACCGGAGAGATAGAATGCCACATCCGACAATTTGGATATGTTGATCCCTACGCCTGCCTCCGCCAGGCTGAAGGTAAACGGCGAAACCGCAAGGGAAGCATCCAGAAGCAGTACCACCCGGCTGCCGTCCAGACCAATTCCGGCCTTGGATATCGTCAAAATAGCAAAAGTCTTGTTCAGGTTGATCCACTTTACCGTCTCCGGCGTGAAGTTCCCCGCAGCTCTTACAGGCTGATCTGCCTTGCCGCCCACACGTTGCAATACTCCATCGCTCTGCATAATTGAATGATCCGGCGCAGGCTTATAGAGTTCCAGCGTGCATGCGCTGCCGAATGCCGTGCACCGGAATACCACGCCCTTCGTCGAAGACGTCTCCAGCACAAAATCCTTTACGGACAGACCTGTAGTTCCCGGCGCCGTCTTTTGCACCAGTTCTCCCACCAGAGGCATCCGCAGCATATCCACAGAGACCTTCGGATCCGTCTCGTAGCTGATGAGCCATCCCGGCTGCCCGCCTTCGTTTATTTCCGCAGAGATCTTCCCCGCACTTGTGGTTAGCTGCACCGCAAATCCCTTTGTGGCAAAATTATATTTCACTCCCAGATCCGTGACGGCAAACTTCGATATAAAGTCGGGAAGGTGCTCCGTAGCGATTCCAAGTTCTTCGGTGATCCTGCCAAAGGTCATATCCGTAAACGCAGCCTCTCCGGACAGCAGAAATCCTTCCTGACCCTTAGACACCGTAAGTCCTACTTCCGTCCCGCATATATGAATCCGGGCAATTACCTGAAACGCCACGGATTTCCCTTGTTCAGACGAGATCTTAAGCGCCATTTTTCGAATGGCAAAATCTTCCGAGACCTCCAGTACGTTTTCCAGATCAACATACCCGTGGAACGCTTTCTTCCCAGAGTCATAAGAAACCGTAAACATCCGTATTTTCACGGAAAGCAATGTGTCCGGAAGAGAATCCCTGTCAAAAGTCTGTCCGAGATCACGTGCAGCCTGTGCAATAAATTCTCCCAGACTGTAATCTTCCTCCGAATAGGCCATAGCCTCAAAGGTAAGTCCGGTGTCCTTACCATAGCTGCCGCTCACTGCCAATGTGACACCGCCCAGAGCAAAAGATCCGCCCAGTTTAAGCGCACCGAACTTACCGTCCGCAAACCTGAGCGAAAGCGACAGTCCCTCAATTCCAAGCTTCCCTTTCCCCACCTCGAATTCCAGCACATGGTCTGCAGACAGGTACAGGGCATAATTGCCCGAAGACACATCCGCACTAAACTCCATACCGGTCAATTCCACAGGCGGGAAACTGACATCCTTAGCAAACAGCCCTGCAACATCCGCAAAATGCAGTGTGGAATCCTCCGCCAAACCTGCATAAATCGTCTTGTCCGAACGGTACATCAGGTCGAAGACTGTGGTCCCGATACGCCATTTGCCAAGTACGCTGTAATCAACCTTTCTTCTTTCACTGTCAAAAGGATATTCAATGTTCATTTCAAAGTATGGATGCAGCGTGATCTTATGTTCAAAAATCTCCCACGGCTTCCCAGCTGTCACCGTAAAGCCGATCTGTGTGATACCCTCTGAAGCAGTATCCACCGTGATCGATACGCTCCGCAGCCCAAGAGAGCCAAAAACACTCTCCTCATCGGGCAGAAGCCCGTAACCCTGAATCACTCCGTCAAGACCGAAAAGTGACAGCAGACCGGCTATCGTAAGAACTCTGCCCTCCTCATATTCACCGCTGATATAGAGCCTGTCAACATCCGGTGAGACCGCTATCATTAGATCAAACTGTTCTTCGATCTCTGCCTCAATACATATACACGGAAAACAGGATATATCATCCAGCCCGCTCTCAATGCTCACCCGATGCACTGTAAGGGACAGCTTATCCGCCAACCGGTATTCGGATTCGGCAGCGATCTCCCCGGTAAAACACAGACCGCCCGAAGTCTCCCTGACCGTACAGAAGATCTCCTCCGAATCCGCCAAAGGTATAATCTTCTTGACGTTCTCCCAGAACGCCGCATCTGTCTCGATCTCTGCCCGGTAAGTAAATGCCTCCTCAGCCAGACTGCACTCCCGAATACCGGAAAAAAGGATCCCTGCAAGAAAAGGCTCGCTGTGCGCATCTATATAACACCCGGGAAGCTCAGGAAAATCATGGGTAAACTGATAGCCCTTTCCGGACGCCGCACAGGCACTTATCTTATCATAAAGGGCTTGGAGTCCTGAATCGGACATTGGCAGTGCAACGTTCCTGCGCCCCATAAGGTATCGCCGCGCCATTTGCCGAAGCAGTTCCTCCTGCCCGAATACTTTAACATTCAACCTATGGAAAATGCGTATCTCCAAACCGCCGAAAGCGTCCCCGCCCGCACTTTCCGCAATGCTTCCATCCTTATAGATGATCGGCTGTGACCATCTGGGCACTTCATAATGCTGATCCTTCAGCCTGCGGCGCAGATCATCTATGATGTTGTTCAGCGCATTGATCTTTGCGATTCCGTCTTCCCCCGACAGCGTATCATAATGTGTGGCCCGGACTTGTTCCAAAATACGAACCGGATGCATGACGCCGGTAATGTTTATGAATTTACTCGTCGAAACCGTAAGCAGTCTGATCGTTTCAAAAACGTCTTGGTATGGTGTATACACCGTACTTGCCTCAGCATTGATCTGGCCAGCTAGGTGTTCCTTTCTTATAAAAGAATTTGTACGGGAAAGCGCCCCCTCAAAAGTCTCTGCCAGTGTGTGCACTGCGCAGATCCGCTTATCATAATACAGCCGCCAGAATGCAAACATTGTGGGCAGTATGACCAGACTGGCCGGCATCAGCTTTCCCTCAAAAGAGAAATAATCTGTTCCAAAATAATCCCAATAAAAATCCAGCAGTCCGGCTGAGTGTCCAGACGGACCTGCCCAAAGCGGCACAAGGCATTTTCGGTACCCTGCGGTCACCGGATGCATCTCATTCCGAGTCCAGTTCCATAAAAGTATAAGAGGTACTTTGTCATCAGGATTGACTGGCATCCACTTCGGTAACGTGGGTATGAAAAATGAATCCGGCGCATCCACGATCTCCCAGCGCCCTTTTGATTCATCAACTATCTGAAAAGAATAACGACGTCTGCCAAGCGGCTTATTAAATTTCCGTATGGCATTGATGATCATGGCTCCGCGTATAATTGGCGGAAATTTGCTATATTCTTCCACACACACGTCTATTAACTTACCCGTTTCCTTTTCTGCCGGCCTGTCACAAGGAATCTCACATCCGCTCCCGAGATATCCGTTGAGCAAATGTATAAATGCGATCCATTGATGCTCTTTCTGCAATGCAGCGAGGTATGGGAAATAGAAATAGAAATATTCCGTTGCGATGATCGGATTACCAGAAAAGTTTATAAAAAGGTTCTGCAGTTTCGGACTCACTGCAATCCTGTCTCCTGACCGTATAAGAACAACACGCTTAATAAACTCTTTTTGTGCCGCCAGAAATCGGTCAGAATTACACAGTTCAAGCGCATATATCTTTTCCAGCTTCTTGGACGCATATGTAGTGATCTCTCCTATGACCGCTCTGGCAAGTTCCGTCATATCTTTACAGCACCGCACCTGATCCCTGCTCGATTTTGCAAGTCTGCGCAAACCGGCAGCGCTGGCTTTCTGTGATTCCGGATCATGTGACAGACTTTCATCAATCAATTCTTTTATTACTGCTTTTGTTTTCGCTGTCATGTAATCATCCGGGAAAGAACCCCAGTTTTTTGTATATTGCTCTTCGTATGTCTGCGGCCTGATTCCGGAGCTTACCACCATATTGCCGATCATCGGATGCGGCCACTGTGCAAACACATCACCGATGATATGATAGGCCGGATCGGTAAGGTTGTCCCACAGTGCACAGATATCAATGCTATACTGCTCTTTGAACTGCTTTATCATAATTCCGCAGACATCCTTATCCTGCATGGCAGCATCTTGTACAGCCAGCTTAAGCAAATCAATATTAATTATTTCCTTTATTGTCCCATCGCTCAACTGATAATCCGCTTCATTCCATGATATAAACCGGACGTTGCTTTCAGTAATTTTAGCATCTTCACTATCAGGATATCGCAAAGGAATAGGATATCGTTCGGGTGGTGTTCCTTCAGATTTTTTGACCATGAATAGTATCATTGGATAATCTCCATATATTTAACAGATTGAACTATCTCCAACATAAAAATGGGATAACAAAGTGACTCCACCTTATTATACTATCTCTTTTTTATATAAATCGTTGATTCTTCCATAACTAGCCGTTCGTTGTGAAAAATCCTTACGAACTGTCCCCTTTGTAAGATTAATAAACTTTAGCTTTAAAAATATCTATCATTGATTAAGTGCACAAGTTTTATGTACCATAGTACTATAATTGTAAGTCTTTTAGGTGCAAATTGCAACATCGCTTGTGAAATTTATTACAGTCTCCGACACCGCTTCAGCCAGTTCCCTCTCAGATAGTAAATGATAAATAAGATGGATGTAACCGACCAGGTCAAGGGATAGCTGAATGCCACAGTGGACATCTCCGGCCGCATAGGAACCGCCGTCAGAATCCATACCACACGCAGCCCGCAGATGCCGACACAGGTCATCAGCATCGGAGGAATGGCATCTCCGCATCCTCTTGCCGTACCGCCCAATATCTCAATGCAGATATAAGTCACGTAGCTGGGCGAAATCACCCGCATCATCCCCAGACCAATGGCGACAACACCCGGATCATCCGTAAACAGCCTAAAGAAAATGCGTCCTCCCGTCAGCACTATAGTGCTCAGCAACACGCTCGTAAACGCCGCCATCCCCAGACAGATGCGCACACTTTTCTTGATTCTGTCATATTTGCCCGCTCCGAAGTTCTGTCCTGCAAAAGTGGTGATCGACACGCCGTACGCTCCCATGATCATCCAGAAAATACCGTCAATTTTACCATACGCCGTCCATGCCGCGATCGTATCTGTACCAAAAGAATTGATGCTTGACTGGATAATCAGATTGGAGGCTGAATACATCGTGGATTGGATTCCCGCCGGCAGGCCGATCCTTATAATCTTATGCAGAAGGAACGGCGAAAACCGGATCTCTTTCATATATAATCTATAAGAATCCTCTGTCCTCATCAGGGTTATTATCACCATGAGTGCGCTAAACACCTGCGACAGTGCCGTAGCCGCCGCCACGCCCAATACTCCCATTTTTAACACCCGCACGAAAAGAATATCCAATATAATATTGGTAATGCAGGAGAGAATCAAAAAGTAAAGGGGACGTTTGGAATCTCCCACCGCCCTTAATATGCCCGACCCCATATTGTATATGAGAGACGGAATAACACCCAGAAAATAGACCCGCATATATACAACAGATAATGAAAGAACCTCCTCCGGCGTATTCATTGCCTTCAGTGCCACCCCTGAAAAAAGAAGCCCTAACATCATAATAACAGTGCCGCCCGCAATGGAAAGCGCTATGGCCGTATGTACCGTATTCTTCACTTCATCCTGTTTCTTCGCGCCATAAAACTGGGAAATGATCACGGTGGCACCGGACGAAAGCCCGGTAAAAAATCCGATCAGCAGATTGATCAGCGTAGCCGCCGGTCCGCCCACTGCCGCCAGCGCCTCTTTTCCCACGAATTGTCCTACGATCACCGCATCCGTGGTATTGTATAGTTGCTGAAAAAAGGTCCCGAACAGAATCGGAAAAAAGAAAAAAAGAAGCTGCTTCCAGATAACTCCTTCCGTGATCTGATTAGAAACCTGTTGATTATCTGTTTTCATATCTTTCTCACCTATTAAACCAAAATTGTTCTTTTTACAACATATCATATTTCGGCATATATTACTACCTAAAGCTTCCCCATTGCAAACAAGTGTAACCAAAGTATACAGACAACCGCCGGACAAATACATATATTTCCGCTACCTCTCATTCGGCTTATATGGTACACTGAATTATATATAATATTTCAGCCAGGAACATACAAAGGATAAAATTATGCAGATTGAAATTACCGACGACTTTGACCTTTCTAAAATCATAGACAGCGGACAATGTTTCCGTGCAAAATGTCTGGACGGCGGCATTTACCGCTTCATCACCGGAAGTGATATTCTCTATATTACCCCGCTCTCCCACCACTGCTATGACGTTGACTGTACCGCCGAGAAGTGGCAGGAAATATGGCTTCCGTACTTTAACTTAGATCGGGATTACGCAATGCTTCGCTCTCAGATCGACAGCAGCGACTCTTATATGA
>CAMWMS010000037.1 GCA_947175435.1 uncultured Lachnospiraceae bacterium
TCATGCAGATGTTGATGAAAACGGGTATCTGTGGACAAAACTGCGGAAACTCAAGGTAACAACTCATAGTAATTCCGCCCACTTTATGATAGAATAATACCTAACACAATTATAAAGATCATAAAGGAAATTATAAAACTATGAACAACAAAGTACTGCATGTTTTAGAATACAATAAGATCATCGACCAATTAACGGACAAAGCCACCTCGGAGCAGGGCAAAAAGCTGACCCGTGCGCTTGTTCCCATGACGGATCAGGCAAAAATCGCCACAGCACAGACGGAAACCGCAGATGCACTGGGGCGTCTGTTTCGTAAAGGCTCAACCTCTTTTGGCGGCAACAAGGACTTAGGCATGTGCATCAAGTCACTGGAGATCGGCAGTGTCCTCTCCATTGCAGAACTTCTGCGCATAGCGTCCTTTCTGGAAAATGTGAACCGCATCAAGACTTACGGCCGGAAGGATCGGGAAGATACACCCGCCGACTCGCTGGATGAATATTTCGACATACTGGAGCCGCTCACACCGCTGGTAAATGAAATCCGCAGGTGTATCCTGTCGGAAGAAGAGATCGCAGACGATGCCAGCCCGACATTAAAGCACATCCGGCGCAGCATGTCTATCACCAATGACCGGATTCACTCCCAGCTCAGCTCCATGATCAACGGTTCCTGCCGCACCTATCTGCAGGATGCCGTCGTGACTATGCGCAATAACCGTTACTGCATTCCGGTGAAATCCGAATACAAAGGGCAGGTACCCGGCATGGTACACGACCAGTCTTCCACCGGTTCTACCTTTTTCATAGAACCGGCGGCCGTTGTCAGTCTGAACAACGAACTGCGGGAACTGGAAATCAAGGAACAGGAAGAGATCGCCGTCATTCTTGCGGACTTGAGCGCACAGACAGGTACACATACAGATACACTGGCAGATAATCAGAAAGCCATGACCGCTCTCGACTTTATCTTTGCCAAAGCCTCTCTCGCCATGGAGCAGAACGCCACCATGCCGATTTTTAACACGGAACATCGGATACGCATCCGACAGGGACGCCATCCTCTTCTGGATAAAAAGAAAGTTGTACCCATCGACATTTCGCTGGGTACGGACTTTGACCTTCTGGTCATCACGGGACCCAATACCGGCGGTAAGACCGTTTCCTTAAAAACTGTGGGGCTGCTGACCTTAATGGGACAGGCGGGGCTGCACATTCCGGCATTAGACCGCTCTGAGCTGTCCGTTTTTGAAGAGGTCTACGCTGACATCGGAGACGAGCAGAGCATTGAACAGAGTCTCAGCACCTTTTCTTCCCATATGACAAATATCGTGTCCATTCTGCAGACGGCGGATGTCGATTCGCTTTGTCTGTTTGACGAACTGGGTGCCGGCACCGATCCTACGGAAGGTGCCGCCCTCGCCATCGCAGTGCTTGACTATCTGCACAGCCGGGGAATACGGACGATGGCCACAACACATTACAGTGAGTTGAAGGTCTATGCGCTGTCTACGAGTTTCGTGGAAAATGCAAGCTGCGAATTCAGCGTGGAGACACTGCGGCCCACCTACCGCCTGCTGATCGGTATTCCCGGTAAGAGTAACGCATTCGCCATCTCATCCAAGCTGGGACTTCCGGATCACATCATCGAGGAAGCCAAACGGCATATCACGGAGGATAAGGAAAGTTTCGAAGATCTTCTGGCAGACTTGGAGAACAGCAGGCTGACCATTGAAAAAGAATGGGCGGAAGTAGCGTCCTACAAGGAAGAGGTTCAGACATTAAAGAAGCAGTTGGAAGCCAAACAGGAGAAAATCGATCAGGCGAAAGCGCGTATCCTGCGCGAGGCAAATGAAGAAGCCCGTGAGATCCTGCAAAACGCCAAGGAACTTGCCGACGAGACGATCCGCACTTTCCAGAAGGCAGGTGCCGGGTCTTCCATCAAAGAGTTGGAGAAATCCCGCCAGAAGGTGCGGGACAAGATTTCCGAGAAAAATGATAAACTGTCACTGAAAAATGACAAACCTACCCATAAGCTCCTAAAACCGAGTCAGATCAAACTGGGAGAAAGTGTGAAGATCATTTCCATGGGATTAAAAGGTACCGTCAGTTCCCTTCCGGACAAGAACGGCAAACTCTTTGTCCAGTGCGGTATCATCCGATCACAAGTATCCTTAGACGATCTTGTTCTCGCGGAGGAGGAAACGATCAACACCGGCCGGATGCAGCGCAGCTCCTCCGGCAAACTTAAAATGTCCAAGTCCTACTCCGTCTCCACCGAGATCAATCTGCTGGGCAAAACGGTAGACGAGGCTTTATCGGAACTGGATAAATATTTAGATGATGCCTATCTGGCACACCTGCCCAGCGTCCGCATCGTTCACGGCAAAGGCACCGGAGCGTTGCGAAATGCGGTACACAATTACCTGCGCAAAAATAAGGTAGTAAAGGGTTACCGGCTGGGAGAGTTCGGCGAAGGTGACGCAGGTGTCACAATTGCTGAGTTTAAAGATTGATTAACCAGTTTTCGATTGCCTGCGTGAGAAGAAACTGTTGCTGTAAAACCGCCTTACCTGTTTCAGGAATATCAGGGCGGTTTTCTTTTGCGCGGAGATTTTCTTCTTGATATGCTTTTAATTGTTTTACATTGTTTTCAATTTCTGTCAGGCATATTTGCTGTTTTTCTGGCGGAAGACTGTCCAGATTAACGATGACAGCATTAAAATCCAGATATATGTTGACGGATTGGGCGGCAATTTCAAACATTAACTTTTCAAATTCTTTTTCACCTTCATCAGTCAAAGAGTATACTGCCTTTTCCGGCATTTTCCCTTCTTTTTCTACATGGCTGCTGATGAGTCCCTTTTCTTCTAACTGAATGACCTTTTTATAGATAGAAGGAGTACTGATTTTGACCCACTTTGATATATTGCGGTATTCGACCAGCTTCTGAATATCATAAGCGCTTAACGATTCTTTCTTCAACATTCCTAATACGATCAAATCTATAGTAGCCATAAAAATCTCCTTAATATTCGTTATTGACAGATACTATAAATTATAGTACTATACTTTTTGCGTCGCAACTAGTATAAATTATAGTACTGTAAAAAATAGCTTTTAGTTGAAGGGAGCACATATAACACGAATGAACAAAATAGAAAAATGGAGTTACTTGGAAGTGCGCCAATGCCCAAGGCACTTCTGGCATTGGGACTTCCGACCATGGTCGGGATGCTGATTAACGCGTTGTATAATCTGGTGGATACATACTTTGTAGGCGGACTAGGAACTGATCAAATGGGTGCGATCACAGTAGCTTATCCTCTTGGTCAGGTTGTCGTGGGATTGGGACTTTTGTTCGGAAACGGTGCGGCGGCATATCTTTCAAGGCTTCTGGGAAGGGGAGACAAAGAAATCGCCGACAGGGTAACAAGTACTGCCCTATACAGCAGTGTTTTCAGCGGGGCAATCGTGATATTTTGCTCCGTTATTTTCCTGAAACCGATTTTAAAACAGTTAGGGGCAATTGACAGTGTGATGCCATATGCACTGACTTATACGAGCATCTATATTACATTTTCCATATTTAATGTGTTCAATGTCACCATGAACAATATTGTATCCAGTGAAGGAGCCGCGAAAACAGCCATGTGTGCGCTAATGGCGGGTGCGGTATTGAATGTCGTATTAGATCCGGTCTGTATCTACGGACTTGATCTTGGCGTTGCCGGAGCGGCAATTGCTACAGCGGTCTCACAGATTGCTTCAACATTGGTCTATCTTTGCTATATTCTTAGCAAAAAGAGCATGTTTCATTTTCATATAAAAGGCTGCTGTTTTACGAAAGCGATCATGTCCGAGATTTTAAAGATTGGGATTCCGACATTGATATTTCAGCTTTTGACAAGCCTTTCCGTGGCGATGATCAATGGTGCGGCAACAGAATACGGCGGATCGGCTCTTGCCGCGATGGGTCCGGTCACGAAAATTATGTCTATGGGAAGTCTGGTCGTGTTTGGATTCTTAAAAGGATTTCAGCCGATTGCCGGATTCAGTTATGGGTCAAAAAAATATGATCGTCTGCACGAAGCAATCAGGATATCTATTATCTGGTCAACGATATTCTGTGTGATTTTTGGCTTGGCAGTCGCCGTATTCTCTACGGGAATTATGTCTCGGTTTACCAAAAATGGTGCAGCAATGATCCGCATTGGTCAGACGGCACTTAGGGCGAATGGGGTTTCTTTTATGTTATTCGGATTCCATACCGTGTATTCCTTTCTTTTTCTTGTAATGGGAAAAGCAAAAGAGGGATGCATTCTTGGCGGCTGTCGACAGGGAATATGCTTTGTGCCTGTAATTTTGATTCTTCCTAAAATATTGGGATTAAATGGGGTTCTTTATGCACAGCCGACTGCGGATGTGCTGGCAGCTGTGGTTACTGTGTTTATGGCGCGGAAGCTCTCCATGGAATTGAAGACTGAGCGGGAGGATGTCATTCAGTTCAGGTAGCCGTAGAAAAACACATTGAATCATTCTCTCTGGGGAAAGATGATGTATAGAGAAATTTAGAGAGACTTATGCTAATATATAAAAAAGGTCAGACGGGATTTGACTTTCCGCAACTAAAATCAAGCAGATTTATTTTCAACTCCGTATAATAAATGCAGGATGGTCGGGACGAGGTTAAATAGCAGATGTACGAATGGCAGAAGCAGATACAACTTATGATCGAAGAGATAGACATATGTATTAGAAGGAATGATGATGAAGCATTGTCACTGAGGTGTCTTTCTGATAAATTAGGATATTCCGAATGTCATATCTCAAGAAAATTCAGAGAAATCTCGGGTATGCAGTTTAGAGATTATCTGCGGTATCGAAGATTAGCTTTCGCGCTGAAAGAACTTAGAGATACTGACAATTCGATATTGGATATTGCTTTGAAGTATGGGTTTTCTTCCCATGAAGCTTTTACACGCGCATTTAAGGAAGCCTATAGCATTACCCCGAGTGAATATCGTCATAATCCAAGACCTGTCGCGCTTCGCACAATCATAAAACCTTTCGACTGTTACTTATTAAGCATTGGAGGATGCGGTATGGAAAAATCTGCAAAGGATGTAAAAACTTATTTTGTGACGATTCCGGCGCACAAATTTTTACACATTAAAAATTATGAGAGCATTGGATACTGGGACTTTTGGCAGAAACAGAGTCTCATTCCGGGACAGGATTGTGAAACGATCTGTGGTTTACTCGACAGTATCAAGGGAAAATTAGACGATATGGGAGACAGTGAAGCGAATAGCGGAAGCGGCCAGATTATGGCATTTATAAATGAGCCGACCGGCAGAATCTGTAGCTGGGGGATTCCTCTCGCAGAATGCTATGGTGTACGTCTTCCGATTGACTATAGCGGCGATGTACCTGAGCAAATGCTTATGGTCGATGTTCCGGAAGCTGAATATGTCGTTTTTGAGCATGGGCCCTTTGACTTAGAGAAGGAGAACCGCAGTGTGGAAGAAAAAATCGAAGCAGCCATGAAAACATTTGATTATGCTGCCACCGGTTACTGCCTTGATACCACTCCGGGCAGAGTGTTTTACTTTTATCATGATCCGGAACGGTTTTGGAAATATGTCAGACCGGTGCGGAAGATATAGCGCTGACTTGAAAAGTAAATTCCAGTGAAAAGGTAACGTTTTTATTTGTATATGGTCTGACTCATGAGATTGCTAGTGCCCTATAGTGTCATGGCACTGACAATCTCATGATACTATAGGGCACAATTTTATAGATGCATTATAAAAACAAGACAAACTCAGCTCTTGAAAAAGCAGCTGTATGCTATATTATACCCATAAAAGGAACAACCGCCCACAAGGTGGATTGACCTAATGTATAGAGTAGAAAAACCACCCCGCTACCGGCCAAAGTTTTGGGGTGGTTTTTCTATGTATGGCTACTTACAAAACGTAAAAACGAATGTAAGTAACGCCAAGAGGAAAAGACCAAAGGTCATTAGATCCTTAAAATCGGAATGGTTTTTCGCTAATTACAGTTCCCCGAGTGCACGACAACATGAATTTTCTCAGTAAAGAACCCAGTGAAGATAATCTGATGCGTGTTTGCAGTAAAATATAGCGATGGAACTGTTGGAGTTGACGTTTGGACATCCCAGCGCATATAATTTTATATATACCGCAGAATTTCTTATACAATATAAAGAAAGGGAACATGATGTTTTGCTTCTGCAAATATCATACAAGACAAATATGGTAAACAAACAGAAAATTTTAATTGTAGACGACGACAACAATATTGCAGAGTTAATCTCCCTCTATCTGACGAAGGAGTGCTTCGAGACGATGATCGTCAACGACGGAGAATCGGCACTCACTGCAGTGGACAGCTTCGAGCCGAATCTGATGCTTCTCGACCTGATGCTTCCCGGCATCGACGGTTATCAGGTCTGCCGTGAGATTCGTTCCAAATCCACGCTGCCTATCATTATGCTGTCCGCCAAAGGCGAGGTCTTTGATAAAGTGCTCGGTCTGGAGCTGGGTGCGGATGATTACATGGAGAAGCCTTTTGACTCCAAAGAGCTGGTTGCCAGAGTCAAAGCCGTTCTGCGTCGGTACAAACCTGCCGCTGCGGAACCGAAAGCTTCCGACATAAAGAGCGTGGAATATCCCGATCTTGTCGTTAACCAGACAAACTATTCCGTTGTCTATATGGGTAAAACAATCGAGATGCCGCCTAAAGAGCTGGAGCTGTTGTATTTTCTGGCTTCCTCGCCGAACCATGTATTTACAAGAGAGCAGCTCCTGGATCAGATCTGGGGTTATGAGTATATCGGCGACACGCGCACCGTAGACGTACATATTAAGCGTCTCCGTGAGAAGATCAATGACCATGAAAGGTGGCGTATCGCCACAATCTGGGGTATTGGCTACAAATTTGAATCCAGGTAGGAAAATATTATATGAGGAAAACACTATATCTCAAATTAATACTTGCCTATATCATTTTTGGTCTGTTTGGTTTCGTAGTTGTGGCAACCTTTGTCTCCAATATGAATATGGATCATCTGAAGAAGCAGCAGGCAGACTCTCTCTACCGAGAGGCAACACTGATCGCCAACACCTATGCAAGCGGACTGTACAATAATGAAGTATCTCTTGAAGTCGTTAAATCACAGTTGGACGCATTGGATACCTATCTAAACGCTACGCTGTGGATCATCAATCCATCCGGTCGTCTGATCTTAGACTCCTCCGCTCCTCTGGATGTGGAAAATGAGATCATGATCGAAAATTTTGATCCCACCGTCACAGCAGGTTCCTACTATACAATCGGCAACTTTTTTAATACCTTCGACGAAGATATGCTGAGTGTGTTCGCGCCCATCACCTCCGACTATAAAGTCAAAGGATATGTTGTAATTCACAGCTCCATATCAGGTATTCTTAAGGAGGCTGATAACCTGCTTACGATCTCCTATATCATGCTGGTCATTTTGTTTCTGTTATCACTCATTATCCTGATCTTCTTCACGGAGATCGTCTACATTCCGCTTCGTAAGATCACGGAAGCAACGGAGCAGTATGCCAGCGGCAATATGCATTATGAATTCAGTGTAGAAAGCGAAGATGAGATGGGTTATCTGGCAGCAACACTGTCCTATATGGCCAGTGAAATCGCCCGCTCCGAGGACGACCAGAAGAAATTCGTTGCCAACGTTTCCCACGACTTCCGTTCCCCACTGACTTCCATCAAAGGGTATCTGGAAGCGATGATCGACGGCACGATCCCACCGGAAATGCACGAGAAATATCTTACGATCCTTTTAAATGAAACAGAACGTCTGCGGAAACTGACCAACAGCCTTCTGACACTTAATAATCTGAATACAAAAGGGATCATGCTGAATAAGGTTGATTTCGATATTAACAGGACGATCCGCAACGTAGCGGCTTCTTTCGAAGGCACATGCCGCGCCAAGACGATCGCCATCGAACTGGTACTGACAGGTGACGAGATGTATGTGGTAGCCGATGTGGATAAGATTCAACAGGTACTCTATAACCTGTTGGATAACGCCATCAAGTTCAGCCATCACGATTCCGTAATCAAGATAGAAACGACAGAGAAGCACAACAAGGTATTCGTCAGCGTCAAAGATTCCGGCATCGGTATTCCGAAGGACGATCTGAAGCTGATCTGGGACAGATTCTATAAATCCGATCTCTCCCGCGGTAAAGATAAAAAGGGCACCGGACTGGGATTATCCATCACGAAAGAGATCATCCGCTCCCACGAGGAAAATATCAACGTAATCAGCACCGAGGGCGTAGGAACCGAGTTTATTTTCTCCTTGTCAAAATCAGACGTGGAGGATGATGACTGATTACAGTGAACAGTATCGTTAAGTTCACTCCCTGTAATCCACGTCTGTTTCTTCGTTTTTCCAGTGCAGGCGATGCAACTCTCCTGCCTTTAGCATACCGTCAAAATGATTCTGGCGAAGGGCTTCATACAGCACGATCGCCACAGAATTAGACAAGTTTAGAGACCTGATCTGCTCCAACATAGGAATGCGGATACAGGTCTCTTCATTTTCTACCAGAATTTCCTCCGGAATACCTCCACTCTCTTTACCGAACATAATATAGTCATCCGGGGCAAAAGCTGCATCTGTATAAACACGCTTCGCTTTCGTGGTAGCCATCCAGATCTTGGCATCGGGGTGCATTTCCCGAAACTCCTGATAATTCATATATCTGGTAACATCCAAATGCTCCCAATAATCCATACCGGATCGTTTGATCGATTTCTCATCCAGGCGGAAACCCAGCGGCTCAATCAAGTGAAGGCTCGTACCTGTGGCAACACAGGTACGGCCAATATTGCCGGTATTAGCCGGGATTTCGGGCTGATGCAGTATAATATGCATGATATTCTCTCCATCAAATATCTATTTAGATTCGCTTCGCAGTCTCTGTACAAAATCCGCCAGTTTCCCAATGGCCAGCTTGAGATTATCCAGCGAGTACGCATAGGATATCCGCAGATACCCTTCCCCACAGTCACCGAATGCCGTGCCGGGTACTACGGCAACTTTCTCTTCCGTCAGAAATCTGTTGGCAAATTCTTCGCTTGTCATGCCGAATTCCTTAATACATGGGAACACATAGAAAGCACCGAAGGGCTCGAAGCATTCCAGCTTCATCTCACGGAAGGCATTCATCAGATATCGCCTTCTCTGGTTATAAGCCGTGCGCATCTCCTGCACATCGTCCTCTCCGTTTCGGAGCGCTTCCACTGCGGCATACTGACTTGTAGTGGGCGCACACATGATCGCAAACTGATGGAGCTTCACCATCTGCTCGATGATCTCCCTCGGTCCGCAGGCATATCCCAGTCTCCACCCGGTCATGGCGAATGCCTTGGAAAAACCATTGATCAGGATCGTTCTCTCCCGCATACCTTCAATCTCTATAATGGATACATGTTTCTCTTTATAAGTCAGCTCCGCGTAGATCTCATCAGACATGACAAGTATGTCATGTTTCCGGATCACCTCCGCAATGGCCTCCAGATCTTCCCGCTCCATAATGGCGCCGGTGGGATTGTTCGGGAAAGGAAGTACCAACATCTTCGTCTTATCGGTGATGGCACTTTCCAGTTCCTGTGCCGTCAAGCGGAATTCGTTCTCCGCCTTCAACTCAATGATAACCGGTACGGCACCCGCCATAATCGCACATGGCTCATAGGATACGAAGCTGGGCTGCGGAATCAGTACCTCATCGCCGGGATTGACAACCGCACGCATACCGATATCGATCGCTTCGGAGCCTCCCACGGTAACCAGCACCTCGTGCGCCGGATCATATGTAACACCTTGTTTCCTCTTGGTATAATGACAGATCTCTTCTTTCAATTCCTTCAGTCCCGCATTGGAAGTGTAGAAAGTCCGCCCTTTTTCCAGCGAATAGATGCCCTCATCCCTGATATGCCACGGGGTATCAAAATCCGGTTCACCTACACCGAGAGAGATCGCATCGTCCATCTCGCTCACAATGTCAAAAAATTTTCGGATACCGGAAGGTTTCAGCGCTACTGCTTTATCTGATAACATATTTCTCACGGTGTCACCTTCTCTCTTGTATCTTCATACTTCTTAGCCAAAATTGTGCCATGATCCTTATATTTTTTTAATATAAAATGGGTCGCCGTGCTCAGGACGGATTCCAGCGTCGATAACTTGTCAGACACAAAGCCTGAGATTTCCTTTAATGATTTGCCTTCTAATGTAACCAGCAAATCATAACCGCCGGAAATAAGATACACGGAAGTTACCTCCGGATATTTATAGATCCGCTCGGCAATATTGTCAAATCCCTGTCCGCGCTGCGGTGTCACCCGCACCTCGATCAATGCGGAAACTTTCTCGATGGAGGTCTTCTCCCAATCGATCATCGTATGGTAGCCACAGATAATACCCTCTGCTTCCAATGCCGCCAGCTCATTGACTACATCAATCTCCTCTACCCCTAATATAACCGCCAGCTCTTTTAAATCAATGCGGCTGTTCCTCTCTACGATCGCTAATAATTCTTCTCTCATTTTGATCATATCCTCCTTATATTCCCATTAATCTACCATATAGATCTGATCCTCTTTCGGTTTATCCAGATAGCGTTTCTCCTCTTCGTTATAGATCACGCGGTCATTGCCATCCGTCGTTCTTCCCACGACCACTGCCGGAATACCCTCACCGGCCAGTGCCGACACAAGCGCCGTGCCGTCCTCCGCCGTCATGATCAGGCTCCCACCCGATAACAGTTCGTAGGGATTCAAACCGTAAAATTCACATATCTCTATCGTTTCCTGTTTCACCGGTATCTTCTTCAAATCTATTTCCAGTCCAACGCCTGCCCGCTGCGCCATCTCCCATAAGGCACCGAATATACCGCCCCGGGATACATCGTGCATGCCGCAAACGCCGGACTTCACGGCGGTGGCGGCCTCCGGTATGATAGACAGATACTTGTCAAAGGCGGCCGCTTCCTCGATCATACGCGCCGGATATCTCGTACACAGTTCTTCCCTATGTTCCTTTGCCAGCCGTATCGTTCCTTCCAAGCCGATCCATTTACTCACCACAATATCCTGACCGGGGCCGACTCCCGGCAGCAGATTCGCCCGGGAAGTATGCCGCTTTCCCATCCCGGTCACCACCATGACCGGTCGGCACACGACCGGAGTCACCTCCGTATGCCCGCCTATGATCTCTGTACCGCACACACTGCAGACAGTTTCTGCCCGCTCCATCAATTCCTGCAAGTCGCTCTCCGCAGTCTCCTCCGGAAGCAGAATCGTAAGCATCACACCAATCGGCTCTGCCCCTGACACGGCCACATTATTTAACGCCATGGATATGGCATAGGCGCTAAGATCCTCGACCGGCGCCGACACAGGAGTAGTTGCAAGCACAGTCTCATATCCTTCCCGTAACGATAAAACAGCGCAGTCTGTCCCTACACCTGCGCCATTTATTACTTCTTCTCTATGTGTTTTGATCTTTTTCAATACGGAACGTTTCAACACGCTCTCCGATATTTTTCCTCTTCTCATGACTCTGTGCCTAACATCTGATTGTGATGGGTCTGTCTACTGTGCCGGTGGTGCCTCCTGTGCTGCTGCGTCTGCCGCCGCCTGAGCCGCTGCCGCATCCGCTGCGGCTTTATATGCACCCGCCACCGCTTTCACTTCATCTATACTGTTAGTCGCTACTGCAGCCATGATGGCATTGCGCGCCCCTTCGTCAGGTGAAGCAACACCTACCGTCGCACTTCTGGGCGCTTTCATATAGGAGCTGCTGTTGACCTGCTCCCTGCTGACCTCCACACCGTTTTCACGCACTACTTTCCATAACTGCGCCTTATATCCTATGTGTGCCGACTGCACAACGCAATAACCTACCGGCAAAGATTCATTTGTATAGATAACCTCAGTATCCGGTACGGTACGCTCCAGAACGACACTTTCGTAGCTGACTTCACGGTTGCTGTCTCTCGTCTCCACGCCATAAATTGTAAAAGTGATCTGTTTGTCCGGTGTGGTAACACCTTCTATATAAATCGGATAGTCCAGATTGTTTTTAAACTTAAAATCCTTACCGGAGGACTCTGCAATCGCAGCATCCGCAGAAGGGTCCACATAGGTAACGATCATGGAATGGTTGTAACGCTCTGTCACTTCCAGTTCCGACAGCAAGACAGCATTATACAGCGTCGTGGACACCTGACAGATTCCTCCGCCGAGACTGTCTACCACCTGTCCGTTCAAATAAGAGCCGGCCATATAATATCCATTTGCCTCGGTAAAAGGAGACACCGCCTCATAAGCGGAAAACTCGTCGCCCGGAAACATAGTTGTACCGTTGATCAAATTGCAGCCATTGGCTACATTTGCGCTTCTCGATCCGCCGGAAGTAGAATAACTGGTCGTAAAAGTTCCGAGTACATCTCTGACCTTTGCAAGATCCTCAGCATTCCCCTTAGGCTCTTCCACGGTAATCACCAAGTCGATCGCGCAGCTTGTACCTTCCCAATCACTTGTGAGATAATCGTATACCCTATCCACAGACGCCGCGGTATCCACCATGACACCGGACTGACCCTCGGTAATATCAAATCCCTCTTCCGTCTTAGTCAGTGTCGCATTGACTGCTTCCCTGTTATACTGTGTAGCATTCTCTTCGATTAATGTCCTGATTTTATTTTTATCAAAATCAAATTTTACATGATATACTTTATTCTGGTATTCCAAATCCTTCAATTCTTTATAGCATCTTAGGATATCACCGTCCCGGCCGAAATTCGCTGCTTCCTTAAGGATTTCTTCGTTACCCCATTTGAGCCCCAACTCGGAAGCCGTCGTAACGATGGTGCCGCCTTCGACCGCATTCATCGTAATCTCCGCCTCACCGAAAGAATCCACATACGCTTCTATCTGATCTTCCGCTTCCTGCAGCGTCATACCGGACAGACTCATGTCATCCACATAAATTCCTGATTCAAATTTATCTTCCCGGGCATTGACCGGCAGCGTAGAAACCGTCATCGCTGCTATCATCAACAAACCCGCCATGGACAGTCTTTTCATGAAATAACCAAACCTTTCTCACATGTAAAATTGCTCAAACGCAAAATTAGTGGTACAATTTAAACTGCAGATAATATCATCGGAATAATCATTGCCAACACGACAATTATAATGATGATCGAAGATATAATCTTCCTTTGTTTTCTATTAAACATAGATGAATCCTCCCCACTTTCTGAAAGGATATTATATATGAATTTTATAATTAATGCAAGCGTTCTCATACTTTCCGCCGCAATCTTCTTCTACCTCAAATCCCATAAAAAATCCGACTCTTCTTCGCGAGAAGCCTTCTGGGAAAGAGAGCTTGCGGCTAACAGCACAAGACGTAAGCCGCTGGATGATCTTGACTACATTACGATTCCCGTAGAGGAGTTTCCGATGTCGCTTCTTGAGGATGTCCCGAAGGTAGATGACTATAAACAGATTATTCTCTCTTTGAGCGAACTGCCTATCGTTAATTTCACCGGCCTTACCAACACGGAACTCAAACTGCGCTACGGCGCTCCCAATCTTGATCTTCTGATCCGTTACGATCAGAACTATACCCTTCTGGTTCGCACGTTACAGCAGTGGGCACAGCTTCTCTATGATTCGGGATATATCGAGGAAGCTTGTCACATGCTGGAGTTCTCTGTCTCCACAGGCACTGACGTAAGCTCCACATACCGTCTGCTCTGTCAGATCTATCAGGAACAGCACACTCCGGAAAAAATCCACAGTCTGTACCCGATCGCCGAAACGTTAAACTCCGCCATGCAGAAGACTATCGTCCGTATTCTGCAAGAATCCGATCAATCCTCCTGCTAGCCTCGCTGCGGGTAAGCTTTTCAACATCATAATCTATTATCAGTTTATGCCTGTCTCTCAATTTATATAACTGTTCTTTCTGCGGTTTCGTGGCCGGCGTGTCCCGTTTCACATTATGCCGCAGTTTCTTCGGCAGAAACAGGCTTTTATTTCCTTCTGCTGCTTCTATATCATAGAACAGCTCTATCAGCTTCCGGTATAACTCCACGGTAGCCTGCGCATCGCAAAGCGCCCTATGCGCACTGTGGTTGATGCCGTAATATTCGCACAGATAACCGAGACTGCGACTTTCCAGATCAGGCAGATATTTGCGGGCAATCTTAAGCGTATCAATACCGTCTTTCTCAAAGGACAGCTTCTGCCCCACTGCCGCCCTTTTGATAAAAGAATAATCAAATGTCACACTGTGCCCCAGCAGCACACGATCGCCTATCACCTCAAGCAGCTTCGGCAGAACCTGATCAATCGTCGGTGCCGATATCAGCTGCTCGTCATGTATTCCTGTCAGTTCAATGATTCGTTCGTCCAGTTGTCTGTCCGGATTCACGAATGTTTCCCACTCTTCTACGATTACATGATTCTCAACCCTGACCGCACCGATCTCAATGATCTTATCTGTCTTGGGGTTCAGCCCTGTCGTCTCCAAGTCAATACATACATATGAACCTGTCGGTTTCTCTCCCATTGTGAATCCTCCCTGTTATAGAGCAGTATATCACATTCTGCGGGTGAAAAATGCACTTTGCGTTTTTTTGTTCATATTGTTAATTGGGTTATCTAAGACGTCCGCGCAGGTGAAAGTTAATATCTACGGAGCCGCGCTCTCGCTCCGTAAAAAGCGTAGCAGGTGCTAAACTCGTGAGAAACCTCGTTAAGCACTGACGCTTTTTAAGGGGCTCCTTAAGATATTAACTTCCATCTGCGCTAGGTTGTGGCTATTACTAAATAGTAGTAACATAATAATTTTACTTTAGTTACTGATATAGTGACTACTCCGATACAACATCATTTAGTCTGGATTATATCAATACACAGCGTCGGATAGTATGCAGATGTCATAAGGACCGTTGGAAAACGCCGGCACTTAGCGAGGTTCTGAGTTGCTCTGCAACTCACGAGCTTAGTACCGCTGCGTTTGGAACCGAGCGAAAGCGCGTCCTTAGGGCATCTGCATACTGTCCGGCGCGTCCGTTTTTACAATATAACATTACATCTAAGCAATAACGTATATTTTAGTATATCTTAATTATCAACACCCCAACATCTCTATATTTAAGACACTGCATATTCGTCAATATATTGTACTATTATCGTAATTCCGTACAACATATTGTATTTATTTTTCTCTTATACCACTTTTCCTACAGTCTTTATCCAAAAATATTCTGTACAGAATATCCTTATTAAAAATTGGAATTTTTTCCCCGAGAAAATCGCCTAAAATAACAAAAAGGATACTCGCATGAAAACAAGAATCAAAGAATTACGATTGGAAAAAAAATTATCACAACAGACGCTCGCAAACTATCTGGGTGTCAATCAGACCACATTGAGCAAACTGGAATGCGGGTTATCTACTCCCGACGCCATGCTTGTGATCAGTGTATCACGTTTTTTTCAGGTCTCTACGGATTATGTTCTGTATCTCTCTGAGGAACGTCTGAGTGCAGATTTGTTATTGGCAGACAACATGCATCTTCTTAAGAAGTATCAACATATGATCTCCATGTTCCAAAAATTGACTCCACGCCAACAGAAAGACTTCTATAACCTTTTTTGCAGCATACTGGATGTTAACGAGAACCTTTGAAAAATATTCTAATAAATGTCGTATGTAATTTACACAAACACATGCCCAGCTACATCTGTCGGCTTTATACATAATAGCATCGCATTTCTAACAGAATGACAGATCATCCCTATAAACCGAAACACCACCTTACTCTGTCATTTCTGATCTTCACACTGCTATCTTGCAGGCGTGTCTAAAAGGCGGAATCTAACGATTCCGCCTCATTTCTTTTCATAATACACTATCAATTACTTATGTTTATACTATACAATAGTCCGGTATGCGCTTCCCTATTTGTTCAGGCTCTGCACAAACCGGTCAAATGCTGCCTGTCCTTCCTCCGTCCTCTTATAGACACCGGCATCCTCCAGCACCTGCATAAACACGTTACCGATCTCCTTATGCAGAATATCCATTATATTATCTTTGGTAACGTCCTGATACTTAGGCAGAAACTCTTCTACCCAGTCAGCATGCTTCTCAAGCACTTCATCTTTGCGAATGTCTGCACCGGAGGCAATGGCCTCTGCCAGACGCTCCATCTCGTTCTTTAATCTGGCCGGCAGTACCGCTAATCCCATTACTTCGATCAGTCCGATATTCTCTTTTTTGATATGATGCAGGTTTGCATGCGGATGATATACGCCGAGCGGATGCTCCTGTGTGGTAATATTGTTGCGCAGCACCAGATCCAACTCGTATTGATCGCCTCTCTTTCTGGCAATCGGTGTAATGGTATTATGAGGTTCTCCATCCGTCTCAGCGTAGATAAACACCGCTTCATCCGTATAACCTCTCCACGCTGCCAGAATCACATCCGCTAAAGCAATCAGCCTGTCTGTATCCTGTGATGCAATACGGATTACCGACATCGGCCAGTTTACGATTCCGGCTTTTACGTCTTCGAAACCTTTCACGGTAAAAGTTCTCTCCACATCGGCTCTAGCCATAGCAAACTCATAATGTCCGCCCTGGAAATGATCATGGCTCAAAATCGAGCCTCCCACGATCGGCAGATCAGCATTGGAACCCACGAAATAGTGTGGGAACTGTTTTACAAAGTCAAACAATTTACAAAACGTATCGTGCTCGATCTTCATCGGAATATGTTTTGAGTTAAACACAATACAGTGCTCATTATAGTACACATAGGGAGAATACTGGAATCCCCATTTGCTTCCGTTAATCGTAACCGGAATGATCCTGTGATTCTGCCTTGCGGGATGATTCACACGGCCTGCATATCCCTCGTTCTCGATACAGAGCAGACATTTCGGATAACCGCTCTGCTTCGCATTCTTGGCTGCAGCAATCGCTTTAGGGTCTTTCTCCGGTTTGGACAAATTGATCGTGATATCCAGATCTCCGTATTTCGTCGGGGCTATCCACTTCTGGTCCTTCTTGATACGGTATCTTCTGATATAGTCTGTGTCCTGACTCAATTTATAGAAATAATCCGTGGCTTCCTTGGGATCATTCTTATACTTCGCTTCAAAAACAGAGATCACCTCACTGGGTCTGGGCACCAGCATACTCATGATCTTCGTGTCAAAAAGATCACGGTACACGATACTGTTCTCCGTCATGATACCCTGCTCATACGCATAATCCATCATAGATCCAAGGACATCTTCCAGTTCCTCTTCACTCATTGTGACATTGGTGTCATCTTCTTCCAGCTCATCCAGCTGAAACAGCTCCAGCAATCTGTTGGTCGTATAAATTTTATCCGCTTCCGTAATTAAACCAGTCTGCAATCCGTATTGTACCAGTTTCTTAATATTCTGTTGAATCATAATATCTCCTTCCCGTCAATTTGTCTTTCTATCGTCTGCAACACTTCCGATTTTCTTCACAATATACCCGGACGCATATCATTCATGTTAATAAAATGTCGAATCAGAGTCTGCTCGGTCCGTCACCGATCTCTACCACATAGAAATCCGCTTTCTTACCCACACGCTCCTGATACGCCGCACCGACTTTCTCCCTGAAAGTATCCACCGCTTCATCGCGTACGATGCTGACTGTACAACCGCCGAATCCGCCGCCTGTAATGCGGGATCCGATCACACCGTCAATCTTCCACGCTTCTTCCACTAATACATCGATCTCCTCACAGGAAACCGCATAATCATCTCTTAACGATACATGGGAAGCATTCATCAACTCGCCGAACAGTTTCAGGTCATTCTTCTTGAGCGCTTCTACCGCACGAATCGTTCTCTGATTCTCATACACCGCATGTTTCGCTCTTCTGACACGCACCTCGTCCTTGATGGCTGATTTGTTTGCTTCAAACTGCTCCTCGGTGAGATCGCCCAGCCCTTTGATATCGATCACGGCCTGTAACTCCTCCAGCGCTTTCTCGCACTCACTTCTTCTCTCGTTGTACGCGGAATTGACGAGCGAATGCTTAACGTTACTGTTAGTTACCACGATCTTCGCACCATCCAGAACAAGGGGTGCATACTCGTAGGACAGATCTGCCGTATCCAAGAAAATTGCATTGTCTTTCTTGCCCATGGCAGATGCAAACTGATCCATAATACCACAGTTCATGCCGTTAAAATTATTCTCGGAATACTGACCGATCTTCGCCAGATCAATATTCGTCACCTCAAATCCATACAGATCTTTCAGAACGTAACCGGTAAGAACTTCCAGTGAAGCCGAGGATGATAATCCTGAACCATTCGGGATATTGCCGTTAAGTACCATGTCCAGACCACAATCCATCTCCATGCCTCTACCCGCAAAAGCCCACATAACACCTTTCGGATAGTTAGTCCACCCTGCCTCGTCAGAGGGATTTAAATCTTCCAGACTGCTCTCGATTACACCCAGCTCTTCAAAATTCATAGAGTAGAAATTCAGTTTTTTGTCCGCTCTCTTTCTGACTGCGGCATAAGTACCGATAGTCAGTGCACACGGGAAAACATGTCCTCCGTTATAATCCGTGTGTTCACCGATCAGGTTTACACGTCCCGGTGCAAAATAGACATTTACACCCTGCGTATCCCCATACAGTTCCTCAAATTTCTTTAATACTGCTTCTTTCATGCCCATTCTCCTTCTCTCTTATTTTTTCTAAGCGCTCCCAAGCGCCGCTTCTTCTCTGTCCGTCCCGACGCCGTCTTTCGAATCGTCTTTAGCTTTTTGTTATAAATCCCATATGCGTCTCTCTTTTATTCCAAGTTGTATGCGCACACGGTTGCTCTCCCTTGTTTATATGCTTTAATGATATAAAATATCGGACCGTTTTGAAATATCTCTTTGTTAAATAAATCTGTCAAAATGTTATATGAGTTACTATTCCGTCGGTACCATATTCTTGCCGCATGATGCCAGCGACAACGAATCATTAAGGCTATTGATCTGATTGATGAAATCCTCCACCTGTTTCAAATATTCTTTATTACGGCGTGTTCCGCCTTCCTGCATCTGCCTGCGGTAACCCGTAGGCGACATCTTCTTCATCTGTTTAAATGCCTTGGTAAACACAAGCGGATCGTGATAACCACAGGAAAGCGCAATACTCTCGATCGGCAGCTCCGTAACTGACAACAGCTGTGCCGCCCTTGTGATGCGGAATGTCGTCAGAAACTGCTGCGGCGACATACCCATGGAATTTCTGAAAAGCGTATACAGATAACTTCTGTTGATGCAGACGTAATCCGCCACATCGGTCACCTTGATCGGATTATAATAATTACTCTGTATGAAAGAAACCGCCTTGCGCACATATGTGTTGGCCCGATCTTCTTCATTCTTTTCTTCCGGTCTGGTTCCCTCGGCTATGATTGACAAAAAAATGCCAAGCTGCCCGTTACGGCGCAGATCATTGGAAAGCCCGAAAGTATTATGCTCCATCATGTCTTTGACGATCCGGTATATTTCTTCCGACGCATCCGATCTAAAAACGGGCTGCCTGACAGACAGCCCGATATGATTGATATATTCCTCAGCCAATGTACCGCTGAAACCGACCCAGACATACGTCCACGGATCATGCTCGTCCGCCTGATAAAAGGCCAGCTCGTCCGGTGTAATCAGAAATCCGCAGCCCGCTTCCAGCGGGTACTCTTTGCCGCCGATGGCAAACCTGCCCTTACCGCTCAATATATAATGTACCAGATAATGTGGTTTTAATGCCGGACCGAAGCTGTGCAGTCCCTCCGTTTTGGAAAGTCCGCAACAGTTCACATACAGACTGCCTGTCTGCTCTCCGGCAAATTCCAGTTTGTAAGCTTTTTCCATAAGTTTCCCCTGTTTTCAAGGCTTTGCACAATGCCAGCCTTAAAATATGTATCCTTTTCCCTTGTTTTTGCCCTCATGGGCAAGTTACAAGGGAAAGTTTCTCTTATTCAGTTTTTGTTCCTAATTCATTCCCACAACCTTATCCAAGAGTTTTGCGGAATCCCGCTTAGCTTCCCTTGTTGCGTGTGCATAGACATTCATGGTAGTGCTTACATCCGAATGTCCTAAAAGTTCCTGCACATCTTTTGGCTGTGCCCCATTTGATAACAGGTTTGTTGTGTAGGTGTGCCTTAATGTGTGGAAGTGGAATCCTTCTAATTCAGGTACTTTCCTTGCCGCTGTCCGACAGGCTGTTTCTACGGTGGCAGGAAGTTCAAGACAGCCATCTTCCCTCAGACATACAAAAGAGATTTCCGTATAATCCTCCGGCACATCTTCTGTCATTCCCAAGTTGTAATACTCATAATGCACCCTGTTCTTTTCCATAACCTCTTTGTAGAAGTTTCTGTGATAGAGTTCGCCATACTGCATACGGTTTTTAAGCTGCTGTTTCCTTGCTTTTTTCAAGATGTCAGCGAGGGCATTGCCAAAATCAACGATCCGAACTTTCTTCCTTTTTGTCGAGCCGATTTCGTGCTTATGGGTAGCACCGTTGTATCTGACACTCCTGCGGACTGTCAGGTATTGTTCCTCAAGGTTGATATCCTGCCAAGTCAGCCCTGTCACTTCCCCAAGCCTAAGCCCTGTGAAATAGGCTATCTGTACGGGCAGGATTGCATCTTTGCTCCGCTTGCCAAGCTGTGCAACCAGCTTTTGGTACTGCTCAAATGACAGTGGCTTGACCTTGCCGTTGTCGGTGTCCGCTTCCTCCGCAAACAAATCCATATCGTCCTTTTTATGCCTCATGACCACATACTGCATGGGATTGAACGTAATGTACTGCTTCGGGAACACCGCAAAGCGGAATGACTGCTGTAATACTGCGGAAAATGACTTTACATAGTCTTTGGA
>CAMWMS010000038.1 GCA_947175435.1 uncultured Lachnospiraceae bacterium
CACATCACCCGGCCTCCGCGAGTCGCCTTTGTCTCTTTGGCTCGTAGATGTTTATAATAGACAGGGGGAAATTCATAGGTTCTTTCGCCATGTACGGCTATCTGAAATCGCCGGAGGACAGGAACCAATTGGTACCCGACCGGTATGCGGCGGGTATCGTCAGGAATATATTTGCGTGGAAGATTAGCGGGATGAGCTCACAGGCCATCGCGCAGCGGCTTGACGGGCTTGGGGTGCTTTCCCCGATGGAATATAAGAAATCCCTTGGTGCACATTATTCCACCGGATTCCAGACAAAGATGACCGCGAAATGGTCGGCGGTGGCAGTGATCAGGATACTCACCAATGAAGTGTATACGGGAATGATGGTGCAAGGGAAGAGCGAGAAGGTTAATTACAAAGTAAAAAGGGCCGTGGCGAAGCCGAAAGAAGAATGGGTGAGAGTGGAAGGAACCCATGAAGCCATCATTTCCCGCGAAGAGTTTGAGATCGTGCAGGGCTTGCTAAAAGTGGATCTCAGGGCGAATGCGGGAGACGGCTGTGCCCATCTGTTTGCAGGGGTATTGTACTGTGGGGACTGTGGAGAACCTTTGTGCCGTCGGGTAAGGCGCTATAAGGGCGTGACAAAAGTCAGTTTTATCTGCTCCACCAGAAATCAAGGACGGGGCTGCACAAGGCACAGCATATCGGAAGAGGAACTGAAAACAACGGTATTTAGCACGTTACAGACTTACCTTTCGTTGTTTTTGGATGTGTGCAGCCAGTTGGAGAACTTACAGAAGTTGGAGGTGGATTTTGAGGAAGTTGCCCGGTTTGACAAAGAAATGGAAAGGCTGCATAAAGAGCAGGATAAATATCTGGGACTGCGTGCGGGACTCCATGAGGATTTAAAGACAGGGATTATTACGGAGACAGATTTTAAGAATTTCCGTGCCATTTATGAAGAAAAATACGAGGCGGCAAAGGAGGCACTGCATAAGCAGGAAGAAATGCTGAAGCAGTTATTCCGCAACGGCGTTGCATCCGGTGCAAAGTTGGAAAGGCTAAAGGAAGCGGTGAAGCTGACAGAACTTGACCGGGATACTCTGGTATGTTTTGTCAGCCGGATTGAAGTCTTTGAGGACAGGAAGATCTATGTGGAGTTCCGGGGACAGCTGGAGTTTGACAAGATGCTGGTTTTGCAGGACTATATATCGTCGAAAAGAAAAGATGAAGAGGGGGTGACGGCATAATGGCAAGGACATCCAGAAAAAGGCAGGAAGCCCCAAAGAGACCTGTGAAGATTTATCATGTAGGTATTTATGCAAGGCTCTCTGTCGATGGAGGGGACAGAAAAAACGAGTCCATCGAAACGCAGGTGGAAATCGTAGAATCGTATGTCGGACGTCAGGACGACATGGTGATCTATGGCATTTATACGGATATCGGAAAGACTGGGACCAACTTTGAGCGGGAAGGGTTTGAACGCATGATGCGTGATGTAAGGTCGCGTAAGATTGACTGTATTGTAGTAAAGGATCTGTCCCGGTTTGGCCGAAACCATATCGAGACAGGTAATTATATAGAAAAGATACTTCCTTTCATGGGTGTGCGCTTTATAGCGGTCACCGACAATTTCGACAGTATGGTTTTGTCCGGACAAGGGGAGGCGATAGGTGTAAACCTTAAGAACCTGATAAACGAGATGTATGCCAGGGATATCTCGGTGAAGGTAAAAGCCGGCAAGCGGGCAAAATTGGAACAGGGAAGCTACATCGGCGGTATCCCGGCTTATGGATACCGGGCGGAATGGGTTGACGGTAAGAAATGCCTTTTTATAGAAGAAACCACATCGGATATCGTGAAGGAGATATATGACCTGTTTCTTTCCGGTACCGGCATAAACGATATCATACGGTGGCTCTATGAAAATAAGGTAGCAAGACCTACGGAGTACCATAAGACAGGGCAGGTTTATTGCTTGGAAGAAGGGTTGCAGCAGTGGTCCAGAAAAACAGTCAAGCAGATCCTGACAAATCCGGTATATATGGGCTGTCTGATTCAAGGGTGCACCGGAGGGAAAGATTCCCGGATGCGCAGGCGGGATGAAGTTGACCCCGGAGACTGGTCGGTAAAAGAGCACACTCACGAAGCTATTATCAGCGAAGAGCTTTTTCAGGAAGTAGCGGAGAAATTTGAAAAGTCCGATGTACACCGTAATAGAAATGGAGATTCCAATCGAGTTCCTTTAGAAGAGGATTTATTTAAAGATGTCCTTTACTGCGGGAAATGCGGCTCAAAAATGAAGCGGATTACGGTGTATAAAGAGTTTAAGTCAAAAGACAGGGTAAGGACATACAGTTATATATGCCCCAGATCTGACAGGATAGACAGTTATAAGTGTCCGGGAAATCGCATAACAATGGTCGTACTTACTGAGATAGTGAAAGAAACGGTTCGTCAGGAATTTATGCTGTCCGGCATCCGTCCAAAGGATCTTGTGGAGATGAATAACCGGGAAACGGAAAAACTAAAAGTTGGGTGGAACAGGCAGCTTGCTGCAATCGAAAAAAAGACAGAGGGAATCACAAAATCCGGGAGTGAACAGTACCTGAAGTACCGGGCAGGGGAGATAAATGTGGAAGAATTTAAGAGGATGAAGGAAGAAAATGATAATAAAGCGGATTCACTTCAGGAAGAGTACAGGACAATTGCCGAGAAGTTAAGGGGAATTGAGGCGGAAACCATAAAAAAGAACCATTTCTTGCGTGCCTTAGTGAAAGGAAGAGGGAAAGGGGAACTGACGGCAGAGGTTGTGAGGACACTGTTTGAGAGAATAGAGGTTTACCCGGGGAAAAGGGTGGAAGTGGTTTTCGCATTCCGGCGAGTGGATTTTAGGTGCTTACGGAGCAGATAAAAGGAGGTTAGTGATGAAGAAATACATAATCGCAATCTATCTCCGGCTGTCCAAGGAAGACGACAGATGGAAGGATGAAAGCAATAGCATTACCATGCAGAGAGCGCTTTTGGTAAAGTATGTTGAGGAAAATTTTACGGACTATGAACTGCGTGAGTTTTGTGATGATGGTTATACGGGTACAAATTTTGACCGTCCGGGTATGCAGGAAATGTTAAAAAGGATAAAGGGCGGTGAGATAAACTGCGTTATCGTAAAGGATTTTTCCAGATTTGCAAGGGATTATGTGGAGCTTGGCTCTTATCTGGAGCAGATATTCCCCTTTTTAGGAGTCCGTTTTATTTCCGTAGGTGACGGCTATGACAGCAGCAGTTATCAGGGGAGCATCGCTGATCTGGATGTAAACTTCAAGAACCTGCTTTATGACTTGTACAGTAAGGATTTATCGGAAAAGGTGCGTGCTTCCCTTGCCATAAGGAAAGAAAAGGGGCAGTATGTGAGTGCAAGCAGCCCATTCGGTTATGAGAAAGCTCCGGAAGACAGACATGCCCTGTTGGTGGCGGAGGATGAAGCGGAGGTTGTCAGGCGGATATTTTCCCTGACGCTTGACGGGCATACATCTGTAGAGATTGCAAAGCTGTTTAATGAAACAGGAGTAAAGACACCTATCCAGTTTAAGATCGAAAAAGGAAAGACGAGCAGGAAACCGAAAGGAGGGCGGTTTCTGTGGAGTTCCAGTATTGTGTGCCGGATATTAAGGGATGAAACTTATATTGGAAATATCGTGCAGAAAAAATATACGAGGGATTTTGTGGGTGGGAAGAACCGGTTACATCCCCGTGAAGAGTGGCTGGTTTCCTATGGGCACCATGAACCTATTATAAATAAGGAAGATTTCGACAGGGTGCAGGAAGGGCGGGGGAAGAAAAAACTCCCGCAGCGTGACCCGACACATCCGCTTGTGGGGAAGCTGGTATGTGGCTGTTGTAAGAAGAATCTGAGCTATAACAGGAGAATAAACCCATATTTCACCTGTTACCAACGCTATTCCAATACCTTGGAGAACTGTGTCAGCAAGGTAAACGTTATGTTCATGGAGCAGTATATCCTATTTAAGCTGCAGGATAAGCTGGAGGCGGAGGGGGAACAGGAAAGGCTCTGCATGGAGGAAGCGGGAAGGCTTGGACGGGAGATCAGCGTGATAAAAGATAAAAAGAGAATGTTGTCAGCAAGGCTGGAGGACCTAAACCGGCAGAAATTTGAGTCATACCAGAAGTATGTTGATGGATGGACAGAAACTTTCCAGTCAGACACAGCGGCGGTAAAGAGGGCAGAAGAGGAGCTGATGGTGTTTAATGAACAGTTACAGGAGTTGGAAACGGCTTATAACAGAATAAAATCCGGAGAAAGTGGGAATAGCGGGGGCAGGTTCGCGGAACTGACAAAAGAGATGATAGGGCGTTATATTGATAAGGTTTTAGTCTACGACGAGCAGCATATAGAAATCCTGTGGAAAGAAAATTATGGATAAGAATGAGCCGGGCGGAGTGTTTTTGCAGTAACTTTACATCGGACGGGGTATTTTGGAACATTAGCTTAACCGCAAGTATCTTTTTTGGGGTGGAAAAGAGATAAAAACATTAGAAATAAGTTATAATCTTTAGAAATAAGTAAAAAAAGTGCCGACAGGCACTTGACATTGGAGGGAATGACAACGCGGCTTAATACGATCTCGCCGGATTCATCCATAGGTTTGATTTCATCTTCGGGAATCTTAGGCGGGTAGTCTCCATACAGTGTGTGGTCGGGTATTGTGATCGTCTCGGATTCGTCCTGCGCAATTTCGGTGGGAGTCATCTCAATATTCTGTACCGCTGTCACATCGGGAAGCACTTCCACGCCGGACACAGTCACCGGTTCATAGCCCGGAGCGGTAATATTCAGCGTGTATTCGGCGTAAGGCATAGGTGAATTGGGCGTCAGACTGTATTCAAGCGGCGGTGCGTCTAACGATATGGTATCTGTCTGACCGGAGGAATCCGTAGTCAGTGTTTCCAGTGTACTGTTCGGCTCTCCGGTATAAGAAATGGTTATGTTGGCATTCCGGATGGGTATCAGCCCTACATTGGCAGTAACGTTGATTTGCAGACTGCCCCGGGCCGTATCCTCGGACTGCATACTTCTTAAGATGGGCTCTTCCATAGAAAACCTCGTAATATTCTCTTCCTAATATGGTATGCGGCAGGAAATAAAAGGTACTGGTTGCGGCGGCCGCAAATAAAATGCGCCTGCCCTTGCGCTGACTGCAATATAAATGGTATAATTTTAATAACTATGTAGAAAGGCAGTGCGGAAGCGTGAGACAGGTAATAGAAGAGATACTAAACGGAAAATTCAATTTTGATAACGGTTCTCTGGACTTTTCCTGTCCTCGTATTGAGATATCACTGCATGCCGACGAAACAGCGGAAGGTTCTTTTACGGTGTATGGTCCGGTGGGACGTATGACAGAAGGTTATGCGGTATCTTCTGATCTGCGCATGGAGTGTGTGACGCAGTCTTTTAGCGGCAGCCAGGATGAGATTCACTATCGGTTTGACGCTCATGGGATGGAAGAAGGAGAAGAAGTAAAAGGAGCCTTCAACATCATTTCTAATCAGGGAGAATATTATCTGCCTTTTTCCGTGTCTGTTATACCCAATGTGGTTGTTTCCAGTATGGGCAATATCAGGAATCTGTTTCATTTTACCAATCTTGCGAAAAGCAACTGGGAAGAAGCGATAAAACTGTTTTATTCCGAAGAATTTAAAGAGGTGTTCACGGGCAATGACAGCCAGCATTATGCAGCATATCAGGGCTTATCGGCAGTTCGGGGCAACGAGCATAATGTGGAGGAGTTCCTGCAGGAGATCAACAAAAAGAGTGCCGTGGAATATATTCCGGAGGAGACGGAGATCAAGATAGAGGATCCGCTGGAGAATACCCGATATGCACTTGTAATCAACAGAAACGGCTGGGGCTATACTTATCTGCAAATCGGGACAGAGGGGGAATTCCTGCGGGTGGAAGAGAGCACCGTGACGGATTCCTCTTTTCTGGGCAACATATACAGGGTGTATTATTATATTGATTATGAGAAACTGCATGCGGGCAATAACTATGGCTGCATTTTGTTAATGCAGGAATACAGGACAATCAGAGTTCCGGTTACTGTGGTACTGCACCGGACCGGAAGAAAGGCGCTGGGGATCCATCGGGAAAAGAGACGGCTTACCGTGGAAGTCATGGAATATTATCAGGCATTCCGATTAAAGAAGATCAGCACGAAAACATGGATGGCGGAGACGGGAAAGCTCCTTAGCCGTCTTATGGAGCTGGACGACAGGGATATTACGATCAAACTTTTTCAGGCGCAGATTTTGTTGACGGAGGAACGCAGCAATGAAGCGAAGTGGATGATCGAAAAGCAGGAGGATCAGGTGCTTGCAAGAAGGGAAGAGTTTCCGGAATTGTGGTGTTATTATCTGTATCTCACGACCCTGTACAGCAAGGATGATCAGTATGTAGACGATGTAGCAGCGGAAGTAGCGGAGGTCTACGAGCGCAACAGGGGAAACTGGCGGATCGCATGGCTGCTTCTTTATCTGTCTGAGGAGTATGTCACGAGCGCATTCCGCAAATGGGAGCTGTTGGAAGAATTGTTTCGGAACCGCTGTACTTCTCCGGTTATCTATATTGAAGCCTGGAATCTGTTGCGTGCGAATCCGTCCATGCTGCTGAAACTGGAGGAGTTTGAACAGCAGGTATTATACTATGCAGTCAGACATGATCTCATGAAGGACGAGATCGAGATGCAGATCATATATCTGGCGCAGAAACAGAAGACATATTCAGACGGTGTCTTTCGCATTCTTAAGGGATGTTATGAGAAGAAGCAGGACAATGACATTCTTCATGCGATCTGTACGCTCTTAATCAAGGGCAATCGTTATGGGGAAGCATATTTTGAGTGGTATCGTGCCGGGGTAGAACAGAATCTCAGGATCACCAGATTATATGAATATTATATGATGTCTATATCGCTTACATACGATGGTCCGTTACCCAAGATCGTGCTGATGTATTTTGCGTATCAGAGTGATCTCCAATATGAGATCACGGCATATCTGTATGCTTATGTTTACCGGCACAGAGAGGAAATACCGGATATTTATGTGAATTATGCTGCCGCCATGGAGCGTTTCGTGACAGAGCAGATCGGGAGAGGAAGAATCAATAAAGATCTTGCATATCTGTATCGCAATATGATCAGTCTGCCAATGATCGATGAAGAGAGTGCGGGGCAGCTTGCTACTTTACTTTTTATGAGGAATATCAAGATAGATTCGGATAAGATCAGGGAAGTGATTCTGGTGTATCCGTACGGAGTGAGCGAGGAGGTATATCCCGTTGTTTCGGGCACTGCACAGGTTCCGGTGTACGATTCCGACTGTAAGATCCTTTTGGGTGACGGGACAGGCAACAGGTACACGGTGAGTGTGGGATATCAGGCGGACAGGCTGATCAGCCCGGCGAAACTGGCGCTTATGATCGCCCCGTTTGTGCGGGACCATTTGGGATATGCAGTCTATGCATGCTTCGAATATCAGAATACGTTCACCGTACAGGAGGACAATGCAGATCTCTTTGCGCGGCTTGTCGAATCCGACCGGATCAGGGAGAGCATGAAGCGCGAGATCCGCAGGATGCTGGTGCAGTTCTATTATGAAAAAGACCGAATGAGGGAACTGGATGAGTATCTGACGCTTCTTACACCGGAAGATGTCACCAGACATGACCGGAAGGAGGTCATCCGCTATATGATCACGAGAGGGATGTATGAGGAAGCCTATCGATGGGTGCGGCGTTACGGACCGTACGGCGTGGAGACCAAGACACTGGTAAAGCTGTGCAGCCGGCTGCTGGACGAGGAACAGACGCAGGAAGATCCGGTGATGACCGGAGTGCTCCTGTATGTGGTGAAAAAGGGAAAGTATGATGAGAATGTAATGAATTATCTGCTGCGGTATTTTTCCGGAAGTATTAAGGATATGAGGGATGTGTGGAAGGCAGCGGCGGATTTCGGTCTGGACACTTATATGTTGTGCGAGCGGATGCTTGTTCAGATGCTGTACACCGGGGCACATGTGGGAGAGAAGATGGAGATCTTCCGTACCTACAGTAAGGGTGGCGGCAATGAGAAACTGATGGCAGCATTTCTGTCTCAATGCTGCTATGACTATGCCATCGGAGAACAGATTACGGAACCGTATATCTTCAGAAATGTGCTGCAATTATATCAGGACGGCGTGCCATTGCATCGGGTGTGTAAGATCGCCTGTCTGAGATATTATGCGGAGAATAAGAACGCGCAGGATGAGATGGTTCGGCAGATATGCTGTGATTTCCTGCGTGAGCTTGTGGATGAGCATATTGTACTGCCGCTATATAAAGAATATCAGGGGTATATCCCGCAGATGGATGCGTATCAGGATAAGACAATGGTGGAATATCGGGCTAAAGCCGGCAGCAGGGCTGTGATTCATTACGTGATCCAGAGTGAGAACAGCGCGGAGAATGAGTATCGCAAAGAAGAGATGAAAAATATGTTTGCGGGTATCTGCGTTAAGGAATTCATTCTTTTCTTCGGTGAGAGACTGCAGTTCTACATCACTGAGGAAGTGGACGGTAATGAGCAGCTGACTAAGAGCGGCACGATCAATAAGAGTGATATCGGACAGGACAATTTCGAGAGTCGGTTTACTGTGCTTAATGACATTATGATTGGCAAGACACTGCATGATTATGATACGGTAGATGATCTGCTTAGGGAATACTATAGACAGGATTACATGACAGATGTAGTATTTGACATACGTTGACATCATTTCGGTATACGGCCGCGGCAGAACCGTTTTTAAATAGGAGAGAAGCTTCATGTTTTTAGAGCGGAAAGAGGAAGGCAAACTGCATAAGGGAAGTGTACTGGTGGGCTATGATCTGGGGGAGAAATATTCTCAGATCAGTTATTGTGTCTACGGTCAGGAGGAAGCTACCACGATCGCAACGGTGGTGGGAACGAAGCAGTATAATATTCCGACAATGTTATGTAAACGAGAGGGAGTCAATCAGTGGTTCTATGGCAAGGATGCCGTGAAGAATATGGATGAGGAGGGAATGTTTCCGTTAGAAGGGCTTCTGGATCTTGCCAGAAAAGGCGATGCAATCGAATTGGACGGAGAGTCATACGATCCGGTGGCGCTGCTCACACTATTCCTGAAACGCAGCATGACACTGATGAATTTTATTGCGACTGTAGAGAAGATTGACGCGATCATGTTTACGGTGGATGAGTTGGATGATAGAATGGTGGAGATCTTATCTCAGGCATCTGTGAATCTGGGATTGAAGACACCGCATATTTATTTTCAGAGCCACACGGAGAGCTTCTATGCTTTTATGCTGCACCAGCCGCCCGAATTATGGAATTATCAGGCAATGGCGTGTGAGCATGACGGTGTGCGTCTCAAGCTCTACCGCATGGAATGCAATAAACGTACAACGCCGATTGTGGTTTTGATCGAGGAACAGATATATGAGACACTGGTCATCCCGGAGGAGACGGAAGAGGAAGCTGTCAGAGAAGATGCCTATCGTATGGCGGATGAACGGTTTCTCGGTATCCTGCGCAAAATGTGCGAGGGGAGAATCATGTCTTCCGTATATCTTCTCGGAGACGGGTTTCGAGCGGAGTGGGATAAACAATCCATACAATTTCTGTGCCATAATAGGAGAGTTTTTCGCGGAAACAACCTTTTTAGCAGAGGCGCATGCTATGGATTGCTGGAAAAATTGGAGCCGAGTGAAGCGGGAAGTAAGCATGTGTTTTTAGGAAAGGACAAGCTGAAATCCAATATCGGCATGAATGTTCTGCGGCAGGGCAGAGAATCTTACTATGCGCTTCTGGATGCAGGTGAGAACTGGTATGAGGTGCAAAAAGAGTGCGAGTTTCTGCTGGAGGGCGAGAGAGAGCTGGAATTTGTAGTTACTCCGCTGACCGGAAAGGATATAGAGACAAGGGTAATACCGTTAGCCGGAGGGAATAAAGGCGCTCCCTATACAAGGTACCGCATGGAAATGGCAATGAGCGCTCCGGAGACGGTACAGATCAAGGTGACTGACATGGGATTCGGAGAACTCTTCCCGGCAAGCGGGCAAGTGTGGGAGGAATCTTTAACCGTAGTTTAGATTGAAAAATCAGAGATTTTTTAAACGCAAATTTGTGCCGACGCTGTTAGCGTCTTGGCTTACAAATTCGCAGGCTGAGAGAAAGGTATGGGTATTAGCGTGAAGAAATTTCACGGCGTATACGGAAGATATGTTGAAATACGGAGGATATGGAATACGGCATGGGTCGGATAATTCTTGGGACGGGTATATATAGCAGCAGCCCTTACTTTATGGAAAAGTTTTATGTAAACCTATATTCGGTGGAGGAATTGTGTTATCTGTTTGTGGAGAAAGCGGAATTGCTGGATCGGGATGTGATGCGGCGGGATCTGATACAATGGCTGGATGAACAGTGCGGTTTAAGCCAGTTGGCGCACACACTTTACTCCCTGATAAATCAAAATGGTTCCGTCTCTGCTTTTGCGGGAACAATATTGGAGTATGTAGGTCTGTATCCGGCTGAGGTGATAGAACAGACAGAACAGACTATCAGGAGCAATGAGGGGTTAAATCCTTACGAGCGTGGGAAGGCTAAGGCAGATCACATGCTGCAGAGCAGAAAGTTTTTTATGGCGCTCAGACAATATCACAGTCTGCTCACACAGATTCCGGAGACCGACAGAAAGCTGAGAGGCAGAATTTATCACAATATGGGAGTGGCATGTGCGAAGATGTTCATGTTCCGGCAGGCGGCAGAGTGGTTCATGCAGGCATATGAAGCCGACCGGGATTCGGAAAGTCTGGAGTCATATCTGGCGGCCATGCGTATGCGTTGTGAAGATAAGGAGTATATTACTTATATTGCGGAACATCCGGAATACCATGACGCATCCTTACGGGTAGAAAGGAAGATGGAGCGCGCTTCGGGGCAATTTGAAGGAACGGATGAAAATCGAATGCTTTTTACCTTACAGGTATTTAAAGAAGAAGGAAACAGTACGGCGGGCAGTGAGGTGCAATATTATCAGGAGATTGAGAGACTGACGGCCGGGTTGAAAGAACAATACAGAGAGTATGTGTCATAGTGCACAGAAATGAGGATTAAAATGGGTTGGTTTAAGAAACTGATTGCGGGATTTCGCAGAAGAGATGAAAAAGATTTATATGACGAGGAGTGGGACGATGAGGAAGTCGTCCATCAGGTGGATTATACCAATAAAGAGCAGAGAAACGATTACGTCAGAAACTGTCTGGAACGTATGGCGGATGCCACGAGGGAATTGGAAAATCTGACTTTTGAGTACGATATGGTAACTTCCTATCTGAAGGATATGGAGGAGATCGAGGCGCTTCCGCCGGAGGAGAGCGAACAGCTTAAGGAGTGTGCAAAACGGGTATCACAGTTGCAGGACAGTAAGGCTGATTTCATGGAACGGCCGCATCGGATCAGTGATGAGAAATATCAGCAGATCGAGCGGATGCTCGATGAGGTGGATGAAGGATATGCGAAGCTGACGGAAGCAGAGGAATATCAGGATCGGATCAAACAGGATCTGAATCGGCTGGATGGTGAGAAGCATGCTTATCTGTATCGCAAGAATGAGGTGATGCGGCTGATTTCGGATACCAGAGGAATGGCGATCATATGCGTGGTCGCGCTTGGACTGTGCATCCTGCTCCTGCTTTTTCTGCAGTTTTTCCTGGATATGGACACGAAGGCAGGATATCTTGTGACGGCGGCCGCGGCGGCGTTTGCGATCACGGTGATCTATGTCAAGCATGTGGATGCCAGAAAAGAGCTGCATCGTGTGGAGACCGGAATCAATAAGATCATACTTCTTCAGAATAAGGTGAAGATCAGGTATGTCAACAACACCAATCTGTTGGATTATCTGTATTTAAAATACGGCGTTTCCAGTGCGAAGGAACTGATAGATCTATGGGAAAATTATAAGATTGAACGGGAAGAACGGGAGAAATTCCGTAAGGCGGAGCTGGACTTAGACTATAACGAGCAGGAACTGCTGCAAATGTTGAAAAGGTATCAGATCAAAGATCCGGCCGTATGGCTGCATCAGACAGAGGCCATATTGGATCACAAGGAAATGGTGGAGATCCGCCACAACCTGATCATCAGGAGGCAGTCGCTGCGCCGGCGGATGGATTATAATAAAGAGGTGGTAGCGGGCGGTTCACAGAAGGAGATCAAAGATCTGGTGGAGAAATACCCGCAGTATGCCAAGGAGATCATGGCTTCTGTGGAAGAATACGAGAAAAAGTTTGCAAAATAAGGGAATCCGTAAGCGGGGTATAAGAAATGAACACAGAGACAGAAAAGACAGACAAGTTGGGCGAGGAGTGCGGCGTATTCGGCATCTATGATTTTGACGGAGGGGACGTGGCATCCACGATCTATTACGGATTATTTGCCCTGCAGCACAGAGGACAGGAGAGCTGCGGTATTGCGGTCAGCGACACGGCCGGACCGAAAGGGAAGGTGTTAAGCGCCAAGGAGATGGGACTTTTAAATGAGAACTTCACGCCGGAGACTTTAGATAAGTTAAAAGGCGATATCGGCGTAGGTCATGTCCGGTATTCGACGACGGGCAGCAGCACAAGGGAAAATGCCCAGCCGCTGGTGCTCAATTATGTGAAAGGTACATTGGGACTGGCGCATAACGGTAATCTGATCAACGCGGGTGAGCTTCGGCACGAACTGGAATATTCCGGCGCAATCTTCCAGACGACCATAGACTCGGAAGTCATAGCCTATCATATAGCCAGAGAACGCCTCAACAGTAAGACGGTGGAGGAAGCGGTGGGACGCGCCATGCATAAGATCAAGGGTGCCTATTCTCTGATCGTCATGTCACCCCGCAAATTGATTGGCGCGAGAGATCCTTACGGCTTCAAACCGCTTTGTATCGGGAAAAGAGACAACGCATATATTCTGGCTTCGGAAACCTGTGCGCTTGACACCATCGGGGCAGAATTTGTGAGAGATGTGGAGCCGGGGGAGATCGTCACGATCTCTCCGGATAAAGGAATCGAGTCGGATAAGAGCCTGTGCCTTCCTAGTAATCAGCATGGCAGATGCATTTTTGAATATATTTATTTTGCAAGGCCGGACAGCCGTATTGACGGGAGCAGCGTATATAATTCACGCATTATGGCAGGTAAATTTCTGGCCACGGATTCGCCGGTGGAGGCTGATCTGGTAGTGGGTGTGCCGGAATCGGGCAATTGTGCCGCACTGGGTTATTCTATGCAGTCCGGCATTCCGTACGGCCAGGCTTTTGTAAAAAATACATATGTGGGACGTACTTTCATTAAACCGGGACAGAGAAGCCGTGAGAGCAGTGTACAGATTAAGCTTAACGCCATCAAGGAAGCGGTAAACGGCAAGCGTATTATTATGATCGACGACTCCATAGTCAGAGGAACGACTTCGGACCGCATCGTCAGAATGCTGCGGGAGGCGGGAGCGAAGGAGGTACATATGAGAGTGAGTTCCCCGCCGTTCTTATATCCATGCTATTTTGGCACGGATGTGCCGGCGCGCGAGCAGCTGATTGCGTATAACCGCAGCGTGGATGAGATCTGTAAGATCATCGGGGCGGATTCGCTCGCTTACCTTAAGCTGGAACGGCTTGAGGAAATCGTGGGAGGTCTGGAGATCTGTAAGGGATGTTTTACGGGGCGGTATCCGGTGGAGCCGCCGAAGGAGGATATACGTGGGGAGTATGAGAAATAAAGGCTGAGGGGGCAGAGTTCGCAAAATGTTCTCTTGCGTCGGGCTTTTCGGGACATCCATGTCCCGAAATTGCTGGTGGGTTGACGGAATATTAAGAAAATCTCATGTTCCTGCGCAGGACGGCTTCGAGAACATTTTGTGAACTCTGCCGCAGACTTTATTTACTTTGTAGACAAAATTGTAAACTATAATATAGAAATGGAGAATGAATTATGAGTACAGACAGATATGTAAGTCCGTTATCGGAGAGATATGCGAGTAAGGAGATGCAGTACATTTTTTCGCCAGACATGAAGTTCAGGACGTGGAGGAAGCTGTGGATCGCGCTTGCGGAGACGGAGATGGAGCTGGGGCTTAGTCAGAACGGGCAGCCTGTTATCACTAAGGAGCAGATCGATGAGCTGAAAGCCCATGCCGAGGATATTAATTATGACGTGGCGAAGGCTCGTGAGAAGGAAGTGCGGCATGATGTGATGAGTCATGTCTATGCGTACGGGCAGCAGTGCCCCAAGGCGGCGGGAATCATTCATCTGGGCGCTACCTCCTGTTATGTGGGAGATAACACGGATATTATCGTGATGACAGAGGCGCTTAAGCTGGTAAAAAAGAAGCTGGTGAATGTGATTGCCGAGCTGGCGAAGTTCGCGGAGCAGTATAAGAACTTGCCGACGCTTGCTTTTACCCATTTCCAGCCGGCACAGCCTACGACCGTGGGTAAGAGAGCGACTTTATGGACACAGGAGTTCTGTCTGGATCTGGAGGATTTAGAGTATGTGTTGTCTACGATGAAGCTGTTGGGCTCTAAGGGGACAACAGGAACGCAGGCTTCCTTTCTGGAACTCTTCGACGGAGATCAGGAAACGATCGATAAGATTGATCCGATGATTGCCGCGAAGATGGGATTTGATAAGTGTTATCCTGTATCGGGACAGACTTATTCGCGCAAGGTAGATACGAGAGTGTGCAATGTGCTGGCGGGCATTGCGGCTTCCGCCCATAAGATGTCCAATGATATCAGGCTGTTACAGCATCTGAAAGAGGTGGAAGAGCCGTTCGAGAAGAGTCAGATCGGCTCCTCCGCCATGGCGTATAAGCGTAATCCGATGAGAAGTGAGCGTATTGCATCTCTGTCAAGGTATGTGATGATCGACGCACTCAATCCAGCAATCACCTCGGCTACACAGTGGTTCGAAAGGACGCTGGATGATTCGGCGAATAAGAGGCTGTCCATCCCGGAGGCGTTCTTAGCTATCGACGGTATTCTGGATCTGTGTCTGAACGTGGTGGACGGTCTGGTGGTATATGACAAAGTGATTACCAAGCGTCTGATGAGCGAGCTTCCCTTCATGGCGACGGAGAATATCATGATGGATGCTGTGAAGATGGGCGGCAACCGTCAGGAACTGCATGAGAAGATTAGAGAGTTGTCCATGGAGGCGGGCGCTAATGTGAAGCGTGAGGGTAAGGAGAACAATCTGCTGGAGCTGATTGCCAATGATCCTGCCTTTAATATGTCGGAGGAAGACCTCTTAAAGACCATGGACCCGTCTAAGTATGTAGGGCGTGCGCCTCTTCAGGTGGAGAATTTCCTGAAGGAAGTGGTGGAGCCGATTCTTGCGGAGAATCGGGAGCTGCTTGGGGTGAAGGCGGAGATTAATGTGTAAGAGTTTAATGTGTTGAATTCGGGTGTCAAAAGGTGCCTGATATGGGTGTGAGGGCAGATATCACAAAATGTTCTCTTGTGCCGCATAGGCTGAAACGAAAGAAAAGTCGGGGTACAAATTGCGTAAGATTAAAGTGTTGACAAAATTAATAGAGATTGGTATTGCAATGCTGCTGCTTTTTGAATCCTCGGCAGTTGTGTTGGCAAACGAAGAGTCTGCCGAGGCCGACCGTCAGCTTATTGCGGATTATGAGGACTATCAGGAGCGGTTACAGGCAATTGAGAGACGGCGGGAGATTGACGAGCATGGCTTCCGGGTGATTGAGAATCAGATCTTTCCGATTGAGACGAAGTGCTTCGGTAATGTCTATCTGGTGCCTGCCATGGAAGCGAAGTACCATCGTCTGGCTCTTTTCCTGACGGCGGAGGACGGAACCGTGGTATACAGAACGGATCAGCTCGCCGCCAACAGTTGGAATATCGGCAGTCTGGAACAGCCGATCCGCGCCATTTCCGCGGTCTCTTTTCAGGATTTGAACCGAGACGGCAGAATGGATATCATACTGATAGCCGACTGCAGAAATAAAACAGGTACATATGCAGTCAAGGACTATAAGGTAGGAGATGTATTATTCCAGAGTGACGAAGGATTCTATCGTGATTATCGCATTTCGGATAAAATCAACCGGTATGGGATGAACAAGAGCGCGGAGAGCATTATCGCCTATGTGCGGGACGGTTATTCGACAGAATTTCTCTATACGGCATCGACTAAGGCGGAGCTTCTTAAGAACGGCTTCGTGATCACCGCCGAACAGGATTATTCCAGACAGTTTGAGAAGCTTGGGTATCTGGAAGTCATGCCGGGGAGTTACACGATGGCGGAGTTTGCCACTTTTATGATCTATCTGGTGAACGAACAGGGGGAGATCGTGTGGAGCTTTCAGCCTATGGGTGATTTCGATAACCTGTATGCACTCAAGGGAATCAGCTGCAGGGATATTGACGGGGACGGCATGAAAGATATTCTGGTGTTGGCGCGTTACAGTAATGCGGGAAATCAGAATGAGGTGGTTGTCCGGTCTGACTATGCAATTTATTATCAGCGTACCGGCGGGTTTGAGACGGATACGGAAGTGAAAAAGAAGATCCGCTGCAGCGATGAAGACACGGTGGCGGAGCTTGTGGAGAAGGCGAGAGCCTATTGGGGGTGGAGTCCGGAGACATGATAAAAATACTGATTGTAGATGATGAAAAACCGATTCGTGACCTGATCGACATGAATCTGTCGGCGGCGGGATATTACTGTGTTGCCGCGGAGGACGGGCTGGCGGCCATCGAAGCGGTTGAGAAGGATACGTTTGACCTCGTACTTTTAGACATTATGCTGCCCGGGGCGGACGGTTATGATGTGATGGAATATATCAGGCCTTATAAAGTGCCGGTTATTTTTATTTCGGCAAAGCATGAGGTGAAAGACCGGGTTAAAGGCCTTAAGCTGGGAGCGGATGATTATCTGATCAAGCCTTTTGACGTGACGGAGCTTCTGGCCCGGGTGGAGGCGGTGCTGCGCCGCTACAATAAGTCGGATAAGAAACTGACCATGGGTGGGATCGAGATTGATATTGAGGCGCGACGGGTAACGCGGGACGGCAATCCGGTGCCGCTTACCAGCAAGGAATTCGATCTGTTGATGCTCTTTGCGGAGAACAGAAATGTGGCGTTGTTCCGGGAGAATCTCTATGAACGGGTCTGGCATGACGAGTATTATGCCAACAGCAGGACACTGGACATCCATGTGCAGCGTCTGAGAAGGAAACTGGGATGGGAAAGAAATCTCGTGGCTGTTTATAAAATTGGGTATCGTTTAGAGATATAGGGGTATAACATGAAGTTTTCTCAGAAGCTTTTGTTGTGGACTACGATTATCATAGCCCTTACGCTTGGTTTTAGCGGTTTTTATTTTGTCAATTATGTGTTTGAGACGTCTCTGGAAAGAGAGGTCGGCCAGGCGTTGGATGAAAATAATATACTGCGGTTCGCATTTGAGACAGCGGCATTAAACGTGCCTGTCAAATACGATCTGCTGCAGGACAGTTCGGTGGAACAGATTGCTTCTAATCTGGAGACAAGCGGGCAGGGAACAGGTCGGCTTCTGCGGATCTGTGATGAGGAGAAGAATGTGCTCTATGCCGGTGACGGATTTGAAGCGGATGATGAGTTGTTGAACGCGGCGGCAGAGAATCACTATTCTTACCGTGTGGTTCCTCTTGGGGAGCGGTATTATATCCAGACGCAGAGCCACATTAACGCTCTTGGCAGATCGTTGTATTTAGAGACACTGCGGGATGTGACGCAGGTGTTTGAGGAGCGGGAGATGGGATTTACGGTCTACAGGAGGCTGATGATCCTTATGCTGCTGTTCGGTATCGTGATCATGTATTTTATTGCCTCACGCCTGACGAAACCGATCAGGATTCTGGTGCGTGCAACGAAGGAGATGGCAGCAGGCGATTACGGTTACCGTGCCAGACAGGTCAGTAATGATGAACTGGGCGAGTTGACGCAGGACTTCAATCACATGTCGGAAGTTCTGGAGGAGACGATCGGACAGTTGGAGGAGGAAGTGCAGGCGAGGGAAGATTTCGTGGGCGCTTTTGCACATGAGCTTAAGACACCGCTTACGTCCATTATCGGTTATGCGGACATGCTGCGTTCCAGGAAACTGGACGAGGAGAAGAGTATGTTGTCGGCGAATTATATTTATACGGAAGGTAAGAGATTAGAGACGATGTCTCTCAGGCTGCTTGATATTATTGTGACAAAGAAGGAGGGTGCTAAGATCAGAGCAATATCCGCGGAGGCACTGTTTGAGTATCTGCGCAGCATGTTTCTTCCGAATAAAAGTATGGAGTTCATTTTTTCTTATGAACCGGCTGTCGTGATGGCAGATGTCAGTCTGATCCAGACCGTATTGGTGAATCTTCTGGACAATGCATGTAAAGCCTCGGAAGAAGGGGGACGGATCGAGATCAGCGGACACAAAGAGCAGGGTGGATACCGCTTTATCGTCAAAGATTACGGCATAGGTATCCCTGCGGAGGAAGTGTCTAAGATCACGCAGGCGTTCTATATGGTGGATAAATCCAGATCGCGTAGCAGAAACGGCGCGGGGTTGGGGCTGGCACTCAGCACGGAAATATTGGCGCTGCACGACAGCCGGTTGGAGATTGACAGCACGGTCGGAGAAGGAACCATCATCGGCTTCCTTCTGCAAGCGGAAGAGGAGGCGGAGCATGAAGAAATACATTCTTAATCTGGCGCTCCTTGCGCTGACTTGCGTGGTTGTCGTTCTGTCTATATGGGGACCGGAAGCGATCGCACAATATAAGGACAGAGGCATATTAAATCAGATCAGGACGCAGGAGGAAGAGACAGGGGGAGAGGGCTACCGTTACCAGCTCAGCAGTAATGAGAAACTCTTCATTCTGTCACAGTGTCTCAATTCCCAGAGTGCGGCAGGAACGGAATTAAGTTCGCAGACGAGAGAGACGGATGCCGCTTATCAGGAACTGACAGGAACTTATGCTTTTGTGGTCAATCACAACGGACCGTCAGGGCGGGAGATCACGGACGAGCAGATCTATCAGACAGCCAATGACGGGATCGCCACGCTGAAAGAACTGGGCATCCTGCCGGATGATATCAGAGAAGTACAGCCGGCTTCCTATCAGGCGACACTGTATTCCGCCATTGATGTGCCGGAGCCGAGAAATAATGTGGCAGTCTGGAAGCTGAATCTTCTGGGCAGTTTACAAAATGCCAATAAAGAGAACCGTCTGCTCGATGCCTATATCGATGCGGATGACGGCAGAATCTATGAATTTTATGTGCGATCGCGGCTTAAGTGGGAGGAGATCGATCCGGATGCGCTGGTGGCGGCATGGGCTTCCTATATGGGGCTTACCGCGCCGGAAGTGTACGAGAGCGATAACCCGCTTTTAGAGACCACGCCGTATTATAAGAAGTATGTTTTTTCGGGTGCGGGCGATGACAGAACTGTCGTCACGGTAGGATTCTATGATGGTATCAACGAGCTTTTCTTGAAAATATCCAAATGATGCAAAAAGTTTGCAAAAATGATGTAACTTTGTTGCAAAAATGATGAAATTTTGATGCACCTATCCTTTAATCTGTATTCATAAGCCAATGGACAGATCACACAGGAGAGGAGCATCATTTGTATGTACGGAAGAACAAGGCGCTATAACAGGAGACAAAGGAGAAGAGAGGAGATCAGAGGGTATCTGCGGACGTTTGTGTGGGTGCTGACGGTGATCTGTATTCTGGTAGTTGCCGTGGCGATGGCAGTACAGACGAATACGTCGAAGGTAGTCGCGGCGGAGATACATGAAGTTCCGATATCGACGGACGAGGCGAAGATGCTCGATGTAGCGAGCGTGATGACTAAAGGTTCCGGACGTGCGGCTCTTACGGCAGTCGAGAATGCCAAGGCGGAGGTGAACCGGGTGATCGTAATCGATCCCGGACACGGCGGTATGGACGGGGGATGCGTCTTCGCCGGGGTATTGGAGAAGGATATCAACAGAGAAATTGCCGATAAGGTGGCGGATAAGCTACAGGCCAGAGGATATCGGGTGGTACTGGCCAGAAAAGCGGATGATCTGGTGGATAAGGCGGATCGGATCGAGGAGGCTAACAGACTGAATGCCAGACTCTATGTAAGCATACACCAGAACTCGTACGAAGATAACAGCGTGTCTGGGATCGAGACGTGGTATGATGAAAGTGATGAGACAGGAGCCGGGAAAAGACTGGCAACGCTCATACAGCAGGAGACCGTTAAGACCTCCGGAGCCGTGGACAGAGGGCTGGCATCCGATCCGGAAATGTGTGTGACAAGTAAAAGCAATATGCCGTCCTGTCTGATCGAGACAGGCTTTCTCTCCAACGAAGCGGAGCGGAAGAAACTGGACACGGAAGAATATCAGGATCAGCTAGCCGTGGGAATCGCGAACGCAATTGATCTCTATCTGCACCCTGCGGCCGTTCATTTGGTCTGAATCCGGGGGTCTGAATCCGGACGATAGATTTGCACTTGCAATCCTAACCTGCGTATGAT